>WJLZ01000114.1 GCA_014728215.1 Chitinivibrionales bacterium | reverse complement strand
GATTTATACTACCGATTAAATCAGTTTGTCCTTACAGTTCCTCCGCTGAGAGACAGGGGGGAAGATATCTTGCTGCTTTCATATTATTTTCTTGAAAAATACAGGTTGCAGTATCCTGATAAAGAAATTGCGGATTTTTCTCCGCAATCGTTACGCATAATCAGCTCATACGAATGGCCGGGAAATGTCAGACAATTGGCAAGCGCAATTCATAAAGCGGTGATTACTGCTCAATCACCAATTGTCGAAGTGCAGATAAAGACAAAGGAAAATACCGTCACTAATCTGGATCAGGCGACCAGAAATTTCCAATTAAAGCTCATTAACAGAGTACTTGATATGACCGGCGGAAATAAAGATCAAGCTGCCGGCATGCTAGGAATTCATCGGAGTACATTATTTCGCTATTTGAATCCTCCGGCAAAATAGTTAGCATATGTATTTCCACTATATATTGCGGTTTATGGTGAGATTATCATTCGATAAAACTTGTGTTTCTTTTTTTGTCGTATGTGTCTTTGCAAATGCATTTTCGCTCAAAGAAGAAGTCATACGGAAGCATTTTGAATGGGGAGAATACGATAGCCTTGTCGTAAAGCTTCAACCATATTTTTCATCTCTTGCCGAGATTCAGGATTCTGCTCAGATTGCAGAATATCATCTTTATTACGCTGTTGCTGAATATGCAAAAGGGAAAATCAGCGAATCTCGGGTTCATTTTATTAAGGCATATGCCTTGAATCCGGAAATAGAATGCGAAAAAAAATATGTTAACGAGGAGATTTTAGATCTTTTTGCCGCTACAATTGATGAGTACAAAAGGCAAATCACCCTTAAGGCAAAGCAGGACTCGCTCCTTCTGGAAAAAGAGGAAAGGCTTGAGCAGAGTAAGACCAAACTCGAAATAATTGAGCTGAAAAAGCAAAAAAGGAATAAAATTATTGGTGCTGCAATCGGCTATACACTTGCTTGTGCAGCGGCTGTTTTTGCAGTATCTGAATACAATAAGGCTGAAAGATACTACGATATTTTCGAGACTGCCCGCACGGCGGGGGATAAGGCTGTCTACGATGAATACAAATTCAAGACCAAAAAAACCGATGCTTTAACGATAGCAGCAAGCATGGCATCGGCAGTAGCTGCCGGAATGGGGGCTGCATTTACATTTACCGCTCAAAAAGAGCGAAAAACGATACGGGACTTGCAATCTCAGTCCATTGGAGCAGAGCTAATACAATATGGCATACAAATCAGCGTCGAATTTTAAAAGCAATAGTGCGCGGACAGCTATTTTATTGACCGTTTGCTTCCTGTCGTGCATACATGATACTTCATTGCCGCTTCAGAATGATATCCCGGATTGTGATTACCAGAAAATAAATTCAACGCTTTTCTATCCAGACAGTATAATCTGCACATTAACAGTCAACGATTTAAACGACACGATGCATAGCCTCTTTTCCGTAATAGCGGGCACAGTAGATTTCGACAGCATCGTTTCTGATACCCTGCCATGGATAGGGCATACACAGTATCTTAACAGGGATTATACCGATAAGCAAATTCTCATTTCACTTGCTGGCAGTACACTCGGGAAATTTAATGGTGATCTGCTTATCAATGATTCATTTGGTGATATATATGTTCTACCCTATTCCGTTGAGCGAATGTTCTGCGATTCATTTAATATGTATCCTCTCAATGCTCTGTACTGGCAAAAGTATGATGATATGGATTCCGCGCATGTCACCATGGATTATGCCGATTTAAAACTGATGTTTCTCTTTGATACATCATCATCTGCGACAGGAGCGGCGGGAACAGGGGTGAGAAGCAAGTTCGCCGTTGACGGTGACTGCAAACTATCGGTAGATTTCAGCTTGCGTGATGACATGTTCGACGGATTCCATACCGATTTATTCCTGTCGACCAGTTCCGATACAGCCAAGTATGCCGGGCGGACATTCGGGATGTTTCTTGAGGCCGGTGGGCAATGGATCAATATCAAATGCAAGTCGGGATGGCAGATGTCAAGCAAAGAAATACAATATTATACCGGGACTCTTTATATTGAAAAGGTCGATTCAACAGTTAGGTTTTTCGGCAAAGAAGCAAAGCCGTCCTCCGGCAGAGTACAATTTGCCGAATTTTCCTTCTCCGACAAAGATCCGCTTTATGTCCACTTCAAAATGATGGTTGATGATCGCACAAGAATTCGTCATTGCACATGGGATAATTTCTGCATAACTGAAGGCACACTCGTTTTTTAAGTTACACAGATATTCCCTAAATATAAAGCAACCGTCTCACTTCTGCAACGTTTGTCGCATACCTGAGACACATAATTCTGGAAATTGCCTAAAAAGCTTGATTTTGAGCACAATTGCAAATGGCATTCAATTTGCTTAATCTTTAGTCATAATTGCAGACGAGTTCAAGATATGTAGTGCGGCTTTACCTTTTAAAGGAATTGTTGCAATTTCAAAATCTGTTTGCTGTCTGTAAAATTATTAATTATATTGAAAAACGATCACCAATTTTGCTCAGGAGATTAAAATGATCCGAAAAAATCACTCCCAAAAATTCCTGCTGTGCGCAATTACTGCAAGCCTCATTTTTGTGGTTTGTACCAGCGAAAACACCCTGAATGCCAGCAACCAGAGTAGCGAAGGCGGTGTTGCAAAGTTTAAAATTGTTGCAGCCTCAGATTCACCATTTCGGGAAGTAGCGGATTATGCTGTCCTGACCATCAGTGATGAAAATGTCCCTGATTTAAATTACACCTTAACCGTCACCGATTCGTCAATTGAGGGGTTGGTAAGCGGAATACCTGTCGGCGAGGACAAGTTGTTTACTATTGCTGTATATGACAGCTACGAAAACCTGCAATATCGTGGAGAATCACGGGCAGATATTATTGCAGACAGCACAATTTTTATTGCAATAACGCTCAGAAGGGTTTCCGGCAGTGCCTATATTTACGGTGTCATTGAAGAAATCCCATCGGTGAGTCCATCGTCTGAACTGGTAGCACACTGGCGTTTTAATGAAGCAAATGGCATGCGTGCCTATGATAATTCCGGCAATGATCATACAGGGGAAATTCATGGCGCTCAATGGGAGCAGGGTATTGCCGGAAGTGCATTGCTGTTCGATGGTACTGATGATTATGTTGAAATAGCCGATAAAATAAGCGATTTTCATCTCACAACGTATTCTATAGAAGCCTGGATAAAGCCATCAGAATTGCCCCTGGAAAATGGCTGTGCCTATTGTGCGGATATGTTTATTTACAGCACTATTCATACGTCAGCAGGTATGGGAAATTGCCTGCTTTTCAGAGATGGAAGACTTATGGCATCTCAGAATACAGGAGGGTGGTGTTGGAAGACAACGACAGTACCAGTGATGGATGGCAAATGGCATCATGTTGCAAGTACATTTGATGGCTCCACATTACGCTTGTATTTTGATGGTGAAATTGTAGAGTACTGGACATGCAGCAGCGCTATTTCCTACGATCAGACGCCCGTTTCTATTGGCGCAAGTCCCTGGCAATCAATCAGCAAGGGGTACTTTCATGGCTTGATCGATGAGGTAGCCGTGTGGAATGTCGCTCTGGATTCACTTACTGTTCTGAATCATTATACTGCATATCGATAATGAATACCGGATTTCGGACCAGACTCCTTATCTTTTATTGCATGATATAATATTGCGTTTTTTCGGGCTGCAGTGAACTTATACATTCCCGCCTCGCTCAGTTATTATATAATTTATATACTATGGAGTATGCCACATCGAATTTATTTTGCAGACGAATTATTCACCATCTCCTGATAGGCGTGCTGTCTCTTTTCAACACAGCCCTTGCTGATCAGCTTCCAGCATACAACGTAACCAACCCGGCTGTTGAGGATACATTCTTTATCGGGGATACGCTCCACATCCAATGGGAAGCTAATACCGAGCTTGTTTATGAAGCATATATCTATATTTCTTCTGATTCCGGTGTTAACTGGAGTGAAATACCTGATACTTCTGTTACTCTTCTTGATGCTGAATGGCTTGATTATCCGTGGATCATTTCTGATAGTGTTGGAGGTGAAAGAATTGCCGGAAAATGGTGTCGTTTGAGGATATGCAATTACGCCAGGACACTCTGTGCTTTATCTCCATATTTTTTATTTATTGATTTCAAAGATAACAGCAGGATTCGCAATAAAAACCGCACAGGCAAAGCGTATTTAAAATCTGCAAGCAGGAATATGTTTATTTACGGGCTTGATGGCAGGGTCCGGAAAACCGATTTAATTTCAACGCATCTACTGCATAATTTGAAATTAAGCGGTTATCCGTGCAGCTATTATATTTGCAAAGCTGATTCAAATACCGGCTATTTTATGCTTAATCTGATTCATTAACTGGAGAGTGTAAGGATTAATGCTGGCTAAATGCAAAAACGATCCGTATGCAATCTTTTGTGTGTTGTTAATTGCTATTCATATACTGTTTGCTAATAATCAATCTGCACAGCAATCAGTAAACAGAGCATCTCCATTGAAAATCAGTCGATCCTGGAATTATTACAGCATTCTGTCGGAGAAAATGCCGTTGTTTATACAGATTTATCATCAACTTGAACTAATCGTTGTAGGTGATTCCCGCGCGGCGTGGGGAATAGATCCCCTCAATTTTTTTGATACTACAAATCAAGCTTATCCACAGGCATTCAATTTCAGTATTTACAGCGCCGGGCTTCCTGCGGTCGAGATTCAGATTCGGGACTATGCCTTTAACCTGCCCAAACTGAAATGGATCGTTTATGGCATTTCACCGCGTATTTTTAATAAGGAGTGGCTGAGTAGTGGTAAGCAATGGCAACTACTTACAGCTAGTCCCGGATATAAATTCGATATGGATAATCCTGACAGTATCTGGGTAAACGATTATGGTTCTCTGATAAGTCCTACACCACCGGATTATTGTTGCCAAAACATGACTTTCTGGGGCTATCCAACAGATTTGGCCGATAAAGACAGTGGAAGTTGGATGTCTGATTTTGATAATCCGGAAACAGAAAGAAAGTTAAAAGAGCTTGTTCAGAATGGCACTTTTTCTCTTTCGGAAGAGCGAATTGCGCAATTTGATTCGTTATTGGCAGCTTTGCAATCAAGAGGAATTTATATGCTTGGTTATACTCCTCCAATGCATTATTTCATAGCAGACCAGCCTTGTACTGATGATGATGGAACCACTCGGGAAGGATATGATCTTGTTGTAAATTTTCTTGAAGAAATGCAGGTTAAATATAGCAATTTTATATTTATTGATATTGATAATAAAGCAAATAATGATTTTTCCTCCGACGAATTCTGGAATTTTGACCATCTCAATTCAAAGGGGGCAAAAAGGCTGACCCAATACCTGAATCAATACATTCTTTCATCTGAAATCAGACGAAATAAAGGCGTGGGTTACCCCTCGCAATTTCATAATACCTATTTGTCCAATGAGGAAATCGATATTTATACAATTCAAGGTTCTTTCATTGGTTCATTCCCTGTAAAAAGGATGAAATATGGCATTTTGCCTGAAAAAATTCCTTCGACACTGCTTATTATCAAAGGTAAGCAATCTCAAAAGCATCTTGAATTTCATTTTGAGCCGAATGACGTTTTTTTCGATTTTCACATAATACATTAACGATCGATGATACATTAGCCGGTTTGTTATCATTCTGTAAGGTAACCGTCGCATCCGTGCAACGTTTGTCGCAGGACAGAGACACATAATTCCAAAAATGGGCTTTTTTGAGCTTAACGGCTGCTTATATATTGGCATGTATATTGCAATTTGCAGGGTGGTTTAATTTATGCTGGAATAACAGTGTTTTTGCCACTAAACCCGATAGCCTTCTGTACTATCTTATTTACAAGGAGTGCTTTTATGATCCCCAAAAGAATGATATGCATATCGCTCACTTTTTTATGTGTCTTTGGCGTATCAGAATCAGTTTTTTCTCAGGCGCCTCAGACGATTCCATATTACTCTGAGTGGACAAAAGATTCAACTCCAACCCTGTCTTGGTATGCCGTATCGGGTGCAAGCAACTATCAGATAGCTATCGATGATGATCCATCATTTACTGCTCCGATAATTTTAGATCATACTAATGGTTCGACAACATATACTCCTGGATCACCCTTGCCCCTGGGGGTGATTTGGTGGAAAGTTTCAAGTTCACTCAATTATAATATTTATTCTGAGACAGATAGTTTTGAAATTTTATTTGAGCATGCTCCATATATCATTCCCTGTACCCCAGATCCTACTTCAAATAGGAAGCCGCGACTTGAATGGTCTGAAGTAGCCGGCGCAACACATTATTTTATCCTCATCGATAGCACTCCAGCCTTCGACAGTCCTTTTATTAACAAGCAGACAGGCAGCTCAGGACAAGATACATTCTTTATACCGAGTAATGATCTTCCTTATGGTTCAATTTACTGGAGAGTTTCCAGTTCCTATGACAGTTCACAGTTCTCAATGCCCGATCAATTTGAGATAATTAATTTTGAGCCTGCTTGTATAGCTCGCTGGTCCTTTGATAAGGGGAGCGGTGATTCTATATATGATTCAAGCGGTAATAATCATAATGGTTATATACATGGAGCAACCTGGACCTCAGGTTATAATGGAAACGCCCTTCGTTTTGATGGCGATGATTTTGTCCAGGTGGCAAACCATCCGCAACTTGATATTCAAAAGAATATTACAATTGTAGCCCTTATCAGACCTTCTATTATAACCGGCAATCATACAATAATCAGTAAATCTGATGGTTCGACTCTTGGTTACGATATTGCCTGCAATCCATCCGGTAATGCATATGGAAGGGTCGGAGGAGCCGGTAACTCCAATCGCTATATCATGATGAATTCACCGGTCCTTAATAATGAATGGCAAGATCTCGCTTTAACTTTCGATGGACATACTTCGAAACTCTATTATAGTGGTGAGCTTGTTGCAAGCAAAAATGTCGATGATTCATCGGGCATCGTACCGCATGACCTTTGTATTGGCAAAATGGCCGATAGAAATGGTGACAATTTTATCGGTGATATCGATGAGCTTGCTATCTATAATTGTGCCCTGAGTGCTACGGATATTTCAAATCTTTCCTATAGGCCCGATACGCTTTCGCAGGAACCTCGGCTTGTTGCTTATTGGTCGTTTGATGAGGGGAGCGGCGATACGGTTAGTGATGCTCAAGGTCATAATGGTTTCATAAACGGTGCAAATTGGACAAATGGGATAGATGGCAAAGCATTAAATTTTGACGGCATTGATGACTATGTAGAAATCACTGGAAACCCGGGCGATCTCCGGCTTCAGAAATATACAATTATGGCATGGATTAAACCGCACGTGCTGTTGAGAGAATATGGTGCAGCCTATATGGCCGATATGTTTGTTTATAGTACGATACATTCGAATCCAAGTTTGTCAAAAGGAAACTGTATCCTGTTCCGGGATGGTAAATTAACTTCATCGAAAGCCTCAGGCGGTGTTGGGAGCTGGTGTCATAATCAACTTGAAGTACCTGTTATGGACGGCAAGTGGCACCAGGTAGCCGTCAGCTTTGACGGTACTCAGCAACGGCTTTATTATGACGGCGAACCGGTATTAATATGGACGTGTCCGGAACCGGTCGATTATGATAATACCGCTCCCACTATCGGTGCCAACCCGGATCAACACATAAGCCAAGGGTATTTTAATGGTGTTATCGATGAAATTGTAGTTTACGATCAAGCGCTTCATCCGGATACTGTCGCTCAATTTTATTCCATTTTTGCGTCTGATACATCCAAACAACTCGAAATTAATCTCGGAATGAAAACTGCATATGCTCAACCTGGACAGGAGCTTTGGATGCCGGTTTATATTACTAACTATGAAGATTATATCGAGTTTAATGCATGTCAATTTACAATGAATATAGATACTGCGGTAGTTACTTTTCTTGAGGCATCAAAAGATAGCGGGATTGTTTCGGATTGGATGTTAAGCTGTAATGAAGGTGCTGGTAATTCAATCAATTTTGCCCTTGGCGGGATTTCTACTTCTCTCGGGTACAGCGAAGGTGAGCTGTTACGCTGCAAATTCAGGGTCAAACATCAGGCATCCGGGGGTAGTTTTTCGAATCTGATAATTTCAGATATTATCGTTGATGAATCGGGCCTTGTTACCGCAACATCAACACTAGGCAGAATTATCGTAGATACTGTTGATGTATTATATGGAGATATTACGGGTAATAGAATTGTTAATGCCTTTGACGGCGCATATATCCTTGAACATATCGTCGGTAACCTCATGCTTCCCGACCCCGCGGTTCCCAATTTCACCACCATGGTTGCGGATGTCAGTGGGAATGGTGCGATTACCAGTTTCGATGCTGCTTTGATATTTCAGCACAGTGTGGGGCTGATACCGGTTTTTCCGGTTGAGCAACGCAGCATGGGGAAGGTGTTGTCGGTAATGGAAACGGCATCGGGAACTCTTCAGCTTGTTTTAAACGAGAGTACGAATCAGAATGAAATTGCCGTGGATATGAGGGGCAGAAATCTGAAAGGATATGTTGCCGGTGAGTTCGGAGTTCGGTATAATCCATCCCTTGTTAACGTTGATATCGGCGGGGATGCATCCTCTCCACTTCGGGGCCATAATCTGGCAATGGGAATCGACAAACCTGTCAATAAATTCAAAATTGCCCTTGCTGTTAATGATGATATCGATGATAATCAGGAATTAACTCTTCTAACGCTTACCGTACCTCGAAAGGGCACTGAGGACCCGACCTCGGCCCTTTCACTTGTTTCTGCAGAGATAAATGAGGGTGCAATACCAACCAATATCCCTCTGGGAAATCTGGTCGGCCTTAAACAGGGATATTCGGCGGATAACTCCGGAAATATAGCATCACGAAATATGACAATGCTTTTCAACAACCGGATTCTGATCTGGAATGATGCCAAAAAACCGGTATCACTATCGATCTACGATCTTAAGGGAAGGCTTGTTTTCAACGACAGCTTTGCTCCCCAGGCCCGTTTTGTTTCAATACCATTGGAACAGTTGTCATCGGGGATGTACATCTATAAAATAATGCGCGGTTCTCAGCCGGTTGTCAGACATTTTATCCACAATAGAAAATAGCAGATAGATCTTATCCTTCTTTCTGGCCATTTGCAGCAAAGAGAAATTGGGACGAATGCTTTCGTCCCTTTTTCTTTTTGAGTTATTTTATTTCTATGGAGCAATTTTTACGATATAAAATTAAGCGCAAAATCGACTCGGGCGGGATGGCTACCGTGTATCTGGCGACCGATACGGTTTTGCATCGTGATGTTGCTCTTAAGATGGTTCATCCCCACCTGCTCGATAAACCGGAAACACTCAGGCGCTTTGAAAATGAGGCCCATGCCATTGCGACACTTTCTCATGATAATATTATCAAAATATTTGATTTTGGCGAGGAGAATGGCCGGCGTTATCTGGTAATGGAATTCATCGACGGTTCTACTCTTCTTCAGTTGCTCGAAACACATACCATTTTGCCTAACCTGGTTATTCTCTCATTGTTTGCCCAGATCTTTTCCGCATTGAACGCTGCGCATGAAAAGGGGATATGCCATCGTGATATTAAACCTTCAAATATAATGATCGACAGACATGGCTCGGTCCGGATCATGGATTTCGGCATAGCTCATCTGGTAAATCAGGACTCGATGACTATGACCGGAACATTTCTCGGTTCGCCAAATTATATTTCACCCGAACAGGCTCAGTCAAAAAGAATGTCGGTAAAAAGTGATGTCTTTTCTGCAGGTGCTGTTCTTTACCAGTGTGCAACCTCTTATCTTCCCTTTGATGGTGAAACACCTCATTCGATTATCTATTCGATAATTCATGATGAACCTCAGCCGGTTGTCCACCATAATCCGAAGCTTATTGCCCATATACCGGAACTCATTGAAAAATGTATGATTAAAGACAGCGAAATTCGTCCTTCTTCACAAGAATGCTTTGAACTGATCGAAAAGTTTTGTCTTTCCAACAAATTTCATATCGGCAGACAGCGGATTGCACGATTTCTGATCGATCCTGGGGAATATTCCCGCTCGGAAAACAGAGAATTGCATGAAATGTATTCTCAGAAGGCACGGCTGGAATTTAAACAACGCAATTATGTTACTTCATTGAGAAGCTTTTCTCAATCAAAAGTTTTTGGCGATTTGCCTCCCGAGGATCGCAAAATGGTCTCGCGCATAGGAAAGGGAATTGCTTTTCGACGAGTTGCTGTTTATCTGCTAATCGGTTGTATGACCGCGGGGATGGGATTTCTTTTGTGGCCCTTGATACAAAAAGCCGATCTAATCATAGAAAATACCCAGAAACAGAAGCTGAAAGTCGAACACGAAACGGTGATGGATGATCTCAGAGAGGAAAAGGATACTGCAAGGCCTGCCGAATCCTCCCATGAGAATCGGCGGCAGCCTCCCGAACAAAAAATAAAGACGGCAGCACGTCCTGCCTCCAGAGAAACGGCACCTCCAAAAATGGAGAAAATTGACGGGTATTTTTCAATTTATACCCGCCCTCCCATAGCCGAAATCTATGTAAATGACATTTACAGGGGTACAAGCCCGGTCGGTGTCTTATCGCTGTCTCCGGGGAGCCATCGACTAAAAATCACAAAGAAACGCTACAAAAATATCGATACGGTTATTACTATTATGCCTGAAGATACCCTCATTGAGAAAATTCCTCTGAGTAAAATTCCCGCAAAGAATCATGAATAATAGTTGAAGCAAACTATTTTGAGTAATATATTATTCTCATGTCCTTGCACGTTTATCCGGCTGCTGCAATCAAATGGGCCGGAAAAAACCGGTTTATCATCTGCAGGTATCTATGAATAAGTTTGCGATATTCCTTCTTGCGCATATCATTCTGCTCACTTTTTTTGCTCAGGCTCAGTCACAGCAGCATTCGTTTACTGCAGAAATAAGGCAGCATTTCGAATGGGGTGAGTACAATAATCTGATTGAAAAACTTGATCCCTATCTCGCTACACCTCCGGATTCATCAGATTCATCGCTTATAGCAGCATATCATACATATCTTGGCGTTGCCTATTTCGACAGGGGAGAAATCGGAGACGCCCGGGAACAGTTTGAAAGGGCCCTGATGTATGATCCCTCTGCAAAGCTCGAAAAGGATTTCGTTTCTCAACCCATGCTGGACCTCTTTGACGGCGTTCTGGAGGACCTGCAGGAGCTTAAAAAGCAGCAAAAAGAAGCAAAAAGAAAAGATTCGCTAATCGTCACCCGGGAAAGGGAACTCAAAAAAAGCATAACGACAGTGACCAGGATACAGCGAAGCTGGATTATGAGAAAAAAACAGATACATTCGATTACGGCTGTTTCTCTCTATGTTCTTGCTGGTATCATGGGTGGCGTGGCGGTGTATCAGTATGGTATTGCAGAAGAAAATTATAAACATTACAAATATGCCAGTGACAATGGTTATCTGGATGATAGACGAAAATACCGGCGTATTGTTTTACGGGCGGATATTCTTACTATCAGCGCTGCATCGGCTGCCGTACTTTCTGCACTCTCAGGGGCCGTTTTTACCCGAAATGCCCTGCAAAGAAAAAAGCAGTTGGACAGCGATTCAAAAACTCAACTGGAGATCGAACCGGATGAATAAGCCGTTCAAAAGATCTATTTGTATAGAATGGCTTCTGAAAGCACTTGTGCTCTTTTGCAGTATTACCGGATGTCTGCACGACCTGGATTATCCATTAAGTAACAACATCCCCGTTATAACGGAGATTTCGTCGAAAGGCGATTCTCTTATGGTTCTCTTTCATCCTGAAAGTACGCTGTGCACCCTTTCAATTGCCGATTATAATGACAGCATACTTATTGTGGACTCGACAACATGGCCTGGAAAATACACGTTACTGAACAGTTGTCTTGATGAAAAACGGCTTGTATTCTATCTCGATACCAACCTGCTCGGTTATGTTTTTGAGGGTGAATGCAGAATTATTGATGAACAACATGCCGGAATGCGATTTCCCTATTCTGTAGTCAAACAATTCAAGGACCCTTTTGACGCCTATCCGTTGACCTGGTGGGGAGAATCGATCGATTCCGATTCGATCGGGTATATGCGATTTTATAGTCCCATTTCCAAGGTACAGTTCTTTTTTCCGGATACGAATCTGACCGACACCTCGACAATCGCACTTACCAGCAAATTTGGCTTGACCGGTGACTTTAAATGGAGTATCAATTACTGGATCCGCAATGATATGTTGACAGGGTTCAGGCTTGGATTCCGAACTACGACCAGCAGGACATTCAACGATCCGGACGGGCAGGAAGCGGGATTAAATATTGTTGGTGATTTCAGCAGTTTATCGATCGAATATTTTGATAACAATGTCAACTCTTACATTGGAGAAGTCGGCAGGAAATTTTATTATGGGCCTGTATGGTTTATCCGCTCCGGGTGGGAGCTGCATATTATTCATGAGTCGATTGAAGGAGAGATGGATACGTTGACGCAGTTTCCGCAGCCGGAATTAATTTATGATGTACAGGACACTGTTTTTATACATATTTTTATGTCGGTAAGCGATTATTCAAATGAGCGTTTCGGTACATTGTTTGATTTCACCGTTTATGAAGGAGAGTTCTGTTACTAATGGAAATATTAAAACGGTTTTCAGGAAAAGGATCCCGCACAATTGAGCTCCGGAAATCTCCGATACTTCTTGGGAGACATTCCGATAATGATGTTGTTCTTGAAGAGAAAGGGATACCGGATATTGCTGCGAGGATTGAGCGGGAAAAGGAGGGGTTTTCGCTCGAAGGGATCAAGCCCGGGACAGCAAAAGTTAATGGGAAAAAGATCAAAAGTGTTGCTCTTGCTCCGGGAGATAGAATTGAGATCGGTTCGGAAATCTTTATCTTTGATGAAACGGAAGAAAACAACAGGTCCGATAAATCATCACTGGAGCAGACCATGCACAGCATTTCCCGCTTTTGTGAAGCCATAGGAAAAGAACGGGATTTAAAAACCTTATTAAGAAAGATTATCAATTCTCTCTTTGAAATTATCGGGGGAGAAGAAGCTTTTATATTTACGGTTGATGAAAATCGTTCTCCCCGTATTTTTATTTCATCTTCGGATGATAATGCCGAAGAGCGATTCAGTGATACGATTGTTCAGGATGTTCTTGCTTATGGCCGAGGTGTTTTTATCGGTAATGCGCTCGATGATCCCCGTTTTGCTCATGCACAAAGTATTGTTGATCTTAAGCTGGCGTCGGTGCTCTGCTGTCCGATCCGGATAGCGGCTAAGACGATCGGCGTGATTTATCTCGGGTCGAAAAAAGCGGCCATATCATTTTCCGAGCACGAATTGAACATCCTGCAGGTCTATGCCCGGATGGCAGGGATGCTCATTAACCATGTCGAATATATTTCACAGCAAAACACAACAATCAAGCGGCTTGCTGAAATACACGATAATGAAAAGATTATATCAACTTCGCCTGCCATGTCCCGGCTTCTCGAAACGGCCTTCTCTGCAGCCCAGTCGGATATTATCATTCTTCTTGAAGGTGAGACCGGCACCGGAAAAGATCTTATCGCCCAGGCAATCCACCATCGGAGTAAAAGAAAAAGTAAACCTTTTGTGGTGGTTAATTGCAGCTCCCTCACCGGCGACCTTCTTGAATCCGAGTTGTTCGGACATAAAAAAGGAGCATTTACCGGCGCGGTAAAAGATCATAAAGGGCTTTTCTCCGCAGCCCACGGGGGTACCCTGTTCATGAACGAGATCGGCGAAATGAATGTTGGACTGCAGGCGAAGCTGCTCCGTACCCTTGAAACAGGAAAAATCCGCCCTGTCGGTGCATCCACGGAAGAATCGGTTGATGTTCGTATTATATGTGCGACAAACCGGGATTTAAAACAGATGGTTGCAGAAGGGTTGTTCAGGGAAGACCTCTATTATCGCATAAATCAGTTTGCTGTGAAACTACCCCCTCTCAGGGAGCGTGGGGAAGACATCAAACTTCTTGCATACTATTTTCTGGATTTATATAAGACTCGATATCCTCATAAAGATATCATTGATTTTAATCCCGAGTCCCTGAAGGCTATGCTTTTCTATGATTGGCCGGGAAATGTTCGTGAACTGGCAAGTGTAGTCCATAAGGCGGTTTTAAGCGAAACAGGAGGTTTTGTAAGGGTTGAACTTGATGATGAGAATACGGTTGTTGAAGGATTCGACCAGGCGACGAGGGAGTTTCAGAAAAAACTCATCAAAAAGGCTTTGGCAGCCTGCGGCGGGAACAGAGAGAAAGCGGCAAAGATGCTTGGAATGAGCAGGAGTTCATTTTTTCGGTATTTGGCGCTGGTTAACGAATAATCCGCTCCTCACCCTTTCGCCTGCGAAGGTTCTTATTCTATTTTCAATGCCCGGCTATGACATTCTGATCACTACTGAAAAGTAATTATTTTATAGCATTCACATTCATACTTATCTAATCTAAAGGAGCTTGTAACGTGGCAAAATTAACTGGAAAAGCTGTTGTTGCGCAGGGAGGGGGCCCTACGGCAGTGATTAATCAAAGCCTGGTCGGCGTTGTCCTTCAGGCGCGTGAATATCCTTTTATCGAAAATATCTACGGTGCGCTTCACGGCGTTCGAGGTATTATCGATGAAGAATTTCTTGATCTGACCCAGGCGACAATGCACAACCTTGAGCAGGTAGCCAGCACGCCTTCATCCGGTATGCTTTCTACCAGAGATAAACCAGATGAAGAATATTGCGAAAAGATATTTAAAGTGCTGAAAGCTCATGATGTTCGGTATTTCTTCTATTGTGGCGGGAATGATTCTGCCGATACCTGCAGGATCGTTAATGAGAATGCCAAGCAGGCCGGTTATGAACTGCGTGTAATTCATATCCCCAAGACAATCGATAATGATCTTCTGGTAACCGACCACTGCCCCGGATTCGGCTCTGCAGGTAAATTCGTTGCCCAGGCCTTTGCCGGAATCAACCTGGATAATCGGAGTATTCCCGGTGTTTATATTGGTGTCGTGATGGGCCGTCATGCAGGATTCCTGACCGCAACAAGTATTTTTGCAAAGAAGTATCCCGATGATGGACCGCACCTTGTGTATGTCCCTGAAAAGCCTTTTGATCTCGAAAAATTTATTGCCGATGTCGACCGGGTATACAAAGAATACGGGCGTTGTGTCATTGCGATATCCGAGGGAGTGGTAAATGCTGAAGGGATACCGATTATTACGGAACTGACAAAAAGCGATGAAAAGGATGCTCATGGCAATATTCAGCTCTCAGGAACCGGAGCTCTGGGCGATGCCCTTGGGCAGCTGATAAAAGATAAACTGAAAATCAAACGTGTCCGTTGTGATACTTTTGGCTATCTGCAACGGAGCTTTTTAGGCGTTGTATCCGGTACCGATGCTCATGAGGCACGTGAAGTGGGCGAAAAAGCGGTCCAATTCTCGGCATGGGAAAATGTCGACGGCAGCGTTGCAATCAGAAGAACCGGGGATTATTCGGCAGAATATTTCCTGACACCACTTGAAACGGTTGCCCGTAATACAAAGATGATGGCTGATGAGTATATTGATACCGAAAATTCTACAATTACAACGGCATTTAAAAATTATGCCCGTTCATTAATCGGAGTATTGCCTGATTATGAAAGAATTTCGGCTCCTGTTGTCAAGAAATTGCTCCATTAAAGCCGAATATATGTATTTTCAGCACTGCAGCATTAATAATGCTGCAGTACCTTAAACCATAAAGCCCGAAAAAGAAATTTGAATTTTTTCCAGTCATTTCATCGGAGCATTGTCGATCCGGACTACTACAAAGAAATAGTTTCTTTTTCCTTTTTTCGTCCTTTCAAATATCTTGTTTCGCTGCTTCTGATCAGCTCTTTAATTTCAGGTGTTTTCCACACGTGGCATGCTTTTAGTCTCACTGATGGCCTGCCGGTCTATCTCGCCGAGATCTTCAAAAAAATCCGGTATGAAAATGGGGAACTCCATCCGGAGAGAGAAACCCCTTATATGCCTAATAAATCGTATATTGCTCAGGCTCTTGATATCCATTTTAATGTTGAAGGCACCTATTCTCTGTTACCCGATTCGTTGTTAATTGTCGATACCGCAGCAACACCATCAAAATACGAAAACTCTTCCACCTGGGTCGTTTTAGGGAAACGGCAGGTTTTTTTAACTTTTGGAGGAGTATACTTAAAGACGTTGTCATATTCTACTTTTATGTTAGAATCATTAAAGGGTAAAAATATTGAAAGGAAAATAAAAAATTACCTGCAGGGACAGACACTATCCTTTTTCTTATTCTATTTTACAAGAAATATAATCAGAATGGCGGGTGCTCTACTCTTTGGTATTTTATTCCTTTCATTCGCAACGTATATTTTCTCAATGCGACGAGTTGTCTCTCTGAGGGATATTTTTAAAATGAGCTGTTTTGCTGTCAGCCCGATTAGTGCAGGTGTTGTAATAAGTGCTGCGGCAGGTGTACGCTGGCAGTGGATACCATATATTTTTCTTTTTATATCATCAATGGTTCTTTTGCGTGGAGTTAGAGCAAATATCGGAAAGATCGAAAATAATACAACCGAATAGGGAGCGCACATTCATGTTGCTGGATATTGAACAAAAAAAAGGTGATCCGGAGAATCTTGACGGACGCCTTACCGTCTATGCTGTTATCGATATCGATCCATCCGAGCTTATGACCACGAACCATCCCATTGGATCGGTAATCCATAATGGTTTATTGGTTGCCCAGGGAAATTTTCAGGAACAGAACAATCTGAGGGATTTCCTCCAGTCGGAAATGGGACTTTCTCTGGAGGAAGGTCTGGAGGAAATTATTGGTCGGCTTGATGGTCTCGAATCGGCCCTGGATCCTGATAAGTTGCGTGATAAAATTCAGAATATGAAAGAGTTTGAAGATTTTATTCCCACTCCGGCAAAGATCGTACCGTTTCATTCGGAATCCGAAATAATGGCACAGGAGGGGGATGTTTTCTTTGTTGGAACATTCGCTCATATCGGCAATGCGAATTTGAGCGTCAATTCCTTTCCCATACTTTATCAGGCACGGTATCGTGAGCAACAGGTATTCCGGGTAAGAAATGAAATCGAAAATCTTGTTGCCCAGATTGAAAAAGGTGGAGGAGGCACGGGAAATAAACCGATAGCTCCCGATACTAATGTGCAGGAAAAGATATTGAAAGAGTACATACCCAATATGCTCTATTGCCGAAAGGATGAAACGGTACTTAAAGCGGCGGAACGGCAGTTCAAGAGCTTTTTCAGTCAGGACAAATACAAGAATGATGTTAATGCTATTATTGATTTGATAGAGAATGCCGATGAAATGGCATCAAAGCATTTCAGGCTTTTAGAATTATATGCCAGCAAAATTTCAGAGTTACATCGGGACAATTTCGCGGCGGCTGATAAAATTAATCAAGATATTACAACAATTTTAAATGAGCTCGGACACTAAACCGTCTCAGATTATCAGTGTTAAAGTATTTTATCTTCTGGTAAGGAATGCGTAATAATGCAAAACGATACAGGCTTGTTGGCAAAAATAGTTGAGCATACGCCGATTATTATTATTATTACCAACAATGACGGCACATTTCGATATGTAAATGAATACGGGGAGCAGCATCTTGGCACGCAGCGGTCCAATCTGATCGATAAATCATTTGAAGATTATCTTTCTCAAATAGAAGGGAATTTGAGCTGGAATCAGATTATGGATGTCCTTCATTCGGGCGATTATTGTCAAACGAAAATGATACTCTCTTCGGTACAGGGTGAAGAATATATCTGTAATTTCAATGCATTCTGTATTCTTGATGATCACCATCCGGTGGCGCTCACATTCATGCTGATCGATGTGACTGAAGAGGCCGATAAGGCCGACCAGATTGAAAAAAAGAATATCGAGATGGCACGGATAAATTCCGAGTTGATCAGGTCGAATGCAGAATTGAAAAAATTGAGTAAATTAAAATCGAGCTTTCTCAGTATCGCTTCGCACGAACTCAAAACGCCGCTTACATCGATTAAAGGATATTCCGATATAATCATGGACAGCATGAAAGATCGCCTTGACAGCGGAGTACTTCGCATGGTCGAGAATATCAATCGGGCTGCCGAGCGATTACACCGTGTGGTAAATGACATTCTTGATGTTAACCGTATCGAGCAGAAACGTCTCCGGCTTCAAGTTGAATCAATGAATCTCGAGTCGGTCGCTCGGGACTGCATTGATGAACTGGACTCGGTAAGCGCAAATAGAAATATCGAAGTGCGGTTGAATGTCGATGAAGCTACACCCCGTTTTTTCGGTGATAAAATACGCATGCACCAGGTATTTGCCAACTTATTGAATAATGCAGTTAAATTCTCTCCCGATAATACGGCAATCGAATTGAAAATTATGCCCTACGAGTACGAACAAATTCAGATTGTCGTAAAGGATCAGGGGATCGGAATCGACAAGGCCGACCAGAAGAAGATTTTCGATCCCTTTTATGAGATCGCCAATACAAATCGCCATAGTACACATACCTCTCGTTTTATGGGAGGGGGCACCGGGTTGGGGCTTTCTATTGTTAAGGGCATAATCGAAGCTCACGGTGGCCGGATATGGGTTGAAAGTGCCGGCGTTCAAGAGGGCGTATTTAACGGCAGCGAGTTTCATATTATTCTTCCGGTAAAAGCTCAAGTTACTGTTGAAGATGATGAGACCGATGAGATCGATCTTTCTGAAGGAGATGAGTTGGGTGAGGTTTCCGATGAAGTTTCTCCGGAACAGAAACCGGTTGTGTTATTTATCGATAGTGACAGGGAAGCTGTTGAGGTTGCCCGGATGGTGCTTGAGAATGTTTTTGATGTTGTTGTTGCTGAAAACGGTGAACTCGGGCTCTCAATGGCATTCAGCCACCGTCCATCGTTGATACTGCTCGACTCTGACCTTCCGGGAATGAATGGTTACCGGGTTTGTAGCCTCCTCCGCTCTCAGTATGAAACAAGGAATACTCCCATCGCTTTCTTTTCTGCTGCAGCAAAGGATGAAGAGATTCAGCGATGCTTTGCCAGCGGGGCAGACGATTTCATTGTTAAGCCATTCAGCGGCAAAGAGCTTGTGGAGAAAATCTGGCGTATTTTAATGAAGAAAAAGGAAGATGCCACTTTCAGATAAGTGGTTGAGCTGTTGGTACCATTAAAAAAGCCGGAACAAGAATCTTGTTCCGGCTTTTTTATTAATTTCAACGAAATATTCGATTATTTTGTCTGTCGTTCGATTGTTTCCTTATCGACATTTTCTCTCAGTGCTTCTGCAAAAGAACGGTCGAGTTTGATTGGATCCTTATCTTTATCGTCGGCATCGATAATATACACCGGCGTTGGATTGTCGAGATAACCGATAACTTCGGCATCTTCGAATAAATAAGTTTTACTTCCTTTAGCGGTTGCTGCAACAAGACGTTTTTCTACCCATCCGACATTTGTTTCATAGCGGACTTTATAATGATCCCGTTTTTCTTCCAGAACCTGCATACGTGTATTAACACCCACAGTAACAATCGGCTTTTCGTAGAGTTCACGCTTCTGATTTTTGTAAATACCGACGTTGTCTTTTCTCGGCTGTACCCAACGTGTACCTTTTTGAGCAAATACACCGGCAAAACAGATAAGAATTGCTAATGAGATAAAGCCCAGGCGCATAAACGCCTCCTCTCTGTGTGAAAATTTTTCGGTAGCCTTATTTTTAATATAGTACCTTTTTATGAAAAATGCAAGGACTAAAGCGCTTTATTAAAACGCTTGAATTCGATTCATTCTTCATTTCTCTCTCTACAAAGAATCTACGCTTTTTTAGTCGTAAAAAAGTGGCTATACGTTCAATTTAATTATCTCATATTATATTAAAATTTTCAATAAAATGGGACTCATCGTATTATAATTTTATTCGAAAATCCCCAATAGGTGGGTCGTATCGATTGATTGAATGTTTTCACCCTTTGCACAGGCTGAGACAATTTCAGTCCGCTTTGCCAAATAGATCGTGTGGGCAGGAACAAAAACGGCAATGCCTGTAGTTGACATGGCACTGAGATCTAAATTCCAGGGATTTTTTATAAGTTCAATGACCGTGTTTTCCGCGCCGATACCTGAATATCGGTCGTGGCCGGTCGGATTAAGGGGGGCGGTTACAGGAATACAGAGCTGAATATTCGTAAAAAATACCGATTTCCCTTCAAGCGGGGCAAAAATATCAACACGGTAGAGAGTCATTCGATAGGAGAGAATGGCTACGGTCCAGGTGAAACAGGGCTCTGTATCTTCACCGCAGAGGTATGATTCCACTATTCCATAACCTTCCGGACGCTCCAGCCGATGAGATTTGGTGGTTTCTATTATTTTCGGCTTGGTATCGTTAAGATTCAGGAATAATCCGGCTCTGTTTTCGTGCTCAAGAAGTGAAAACGCTGTGACAGGATGGGGAGGCTTTCTGAGAATTGTGAAATAGAGGTGCTTTTTCGGGGCGCAAAACACAGATCCCCGTGCCTTTTGGTCCTCCGTAGAAAAATTAAAATGTTCCTGCACCGGTTTTCTTTCATTCGGCAGTCTCGAATCAGAAATGCCTTCAGTTTTTAGCGCAAAGAGCCAGGCACCCAGGATATAGCAGAATGAAGTGCGGAATTGTGAATCTGATGCCTGAAAGAGAGATTTTTTAAAAAGGTTAAAACATATGTGAGCGGTGCGTTTAGCATAACATTCCCAGGCATTTGGACATGCTCCCCAGTGCATGTAAGTTTCCAGAAAGAATACGAGCATGGCAAGGTTTGTCGAATCACTTTTATCAAGGCAGAGGATCTGCCGGGGTGTTGTCGACGCAATCAAAAGGCGGAACATGTTTGCGGCATTGGCTTTTAATTTTAAAGGAATTTCCTGCTCCGGGTGTTCGATCAATACGATACAGCTTTCATTGAATAAATAAAAAAGTTGTGCAAAATAATTGGATGTGCGGTTCTGCATGATCGAAGGTGTATGTAATATTGAAGGTGTATGTAATGAAGTATCTCGCTTATCGGAGCATATCTCATTTAAAAAGCCAATCAGCGCAGCATTAATTTCTTCCCAAGGGAGTATCGGAGAGGATAAAAAGACCGCCGGAAGATGGCGTAAGCTGTTTTTTGCATCCTTCTGTGATTTTTCGATAAAATGCCGGTATACTGTAGAATCCATATTGTTGAATATTTTCAGTAATGCAAAATCGCTTTGCCGATCTTATTGCTCGTATTTTCGTCTACAAGGTGTTTTATTATGGTAAGTGCGAAGGGGATTGCAGTACCTACGCCTCGGCTGGTAATAATAGTGCCATCGGTAACCACGTCTTTTGCCACAAATTCCGCACCCTCAAGTTTATCTTCAAAGCCGGGGAAACAGGTGGCTTTTTTAGCTTTCAAAATGCCGGCCCCCGCAAACACTATGGGTGCTGCACATATGGCGGCGCAAAGTTTTTCCTCAGCATATGCTTTTCTTACAAGAGATAGTACTTGTTCGGATTTACGCAGGTTGTCGGTTCCCGGTTGTCCGCCTGGAAGAATGAGGCAATCCGGAACAGAGGAAATTTCATTGAGAACAGTATCGGTTCCCAGGCGGAGACTATGGGCGCCACAGATTTCGGTTGAGCCGCAGCCGGCAACCTGAAGGGATACCCCCGCTCTCCGGAGTAGATCGATTGAAATAACCGCTTCACTTTCTTCAAATCCTTCAGCCAGAAGAATTACAGCTGATTTCGTCACGGATCTCCTCCTTTTAATTCAGATCCAGAGTGTAGAATCGTTTTTCTTTGATATCATTTACAGGGTTATTTTTGTAGAGTAAATATTTTAAATACAATTCCGGCGTTAAAGGCGTTGAAGATGTTTTTTTGATTTTTCCGTTTTGTAGGCGGTAGATCAGATTTTCGGAACTGTTTGTTTTATCAGAGCAGATGGTTATTGTGGATAAGCCTTGGGCATGCATCAACAACGTATCATTTTTCCAGAATCCGGACACTGAGGGAAGGAAGTCGGACTTGGGTGAGGTATAGGACCAGGAAAAAATATTATCCGGTGCTGAAGGGATGGGGGGAATAAAATTCCATGAAACGCCTTTGCGGTTATCCGGTCTGGACCAGGTACGAATGATGGTTACTAAATTGCCGTACTCTTTTTCTCTGTAGTCAAAACCATGTTTTTCATCGGGATAAAACGAATTCTTTACCGTAACATTATTTTCTTTAAGCCATGCAAGAAACTGCGTAACGGCTTGAGGTGGATAGAGATGATCTTTTCCGGCATTAATATTATAGATAGGACGCTGCATCAAATTGGCGGGGATAAGCGGGACCCCCATTTTCCGGAGCAGGCCGCCGTAACCTGATATTGCGATAAATCCTGCAAAGGGACGGCAGATTGTATTTGCCGCTGCATAACAACCGGTGGCGCCGTCGGAGACACCGGCTAAAAAAATCTTATCGGGATTTATGGGAAAATGCAAAGTCATGTACCGTACTGTTTGAAGAATACGGGAAAGTCCGTTGGGTGCCCACCAGGGAGCATTTCTGTTTCCTGATGGACTCGCCAGATAGAGGGTGAGGGAATCGGCAAGTGGGCGGAGCATTTCGTATGCTTCTTTGCCCTTATCATTACGGGTTGTGCCGATACCACCATGGAGATAAACGATGAGTGGAAAGAGCGTATCATTCTGTATCTTTGGCGGCGTAAGATATCCTAAGGTAAAATCCTGGTTGAAGGTGTCTTTTAATATAACCGAAGATGAACCGGTAGCGGGGGTGGCTGAATTTATGGCGGCGGTAACGATCGAGTCCCATTGACCAGGGGTGCATGAACAGGACAGGAGTGAATCGAGTTTTGTTGCAGATGGATTAATAAACCAACTGGAGAATTCCGTTGCCATATCGGACGGCACCGGAGCGGGGGAGTGGCAAAAAATTAATATACTGAGAATCGATGCTGTACATATGAATTTTGCGATTATGCACAATTTTCTTCGAGGATCTTCTCTTGGTGCTGTCATGAACGTGTCCTTTTTTGCCGCACGGCCGGATCTCTACTCCTTAAAGAGATAAAAATATGTATTTTCAATCGAAGCTGGATAATTTCCTGATTACATAATGTTTCGATGGTGCAAATGTATGGATGATATCAGACAAATAATTTCCCGCGCGGTAAGTGAGCGTTTGTTCCCCTGTTGTGTGGCAGGGGTAACAACCCGCACACTTGAACGACAGATATGGGCGGAGGGGGCTTTGACCGGTGAAGAAGATGCCGCTCCGGCCGGGGAGAATACCATTTTTGATGTCGCATCGATTACAAAAAGTATACCCACGGCATGCCTTGCATTGATGATGGTTGAAGAAGGAACGCTTTCATTGAAAAGCCGTGTGGCAGACTATGTACCCGAATTCAGAGGAAAATATCGTGACGAGGTGATGCTCTATCATCTTCTTACCCACACGCTCGATTATAATTTCAGATTGTCATCAATGAAAGACAGGCCTGCAAAGGAAATTATCGACCATATCTGTTCTGCCGATTTTGTCTCTCCTCCCGGCACTCATTTTGCTTATGCTAATGCTACAAGTATTCTTCTGGGATTGATGGTAGAACGTGCTGCGGGGAATTCACTGGACAACCTGGCCGGGAGTCTTTTCTTTTCGCCTCTGAGAATGCATCGCACCACCTTTTACGGGGATTCATTTTCGGCCCGGGAGATCGCACCGACCGAATATGATCACTGGAGAGGACGAATGCTGCAAGGAGAAGTGCATGATGAAAGTGCGTTTACACTCAGACAGGAGAAGGTAGTGGGATCGGCCGGATTATTTTCAACCGTGCCGAATCTTCTCTGTTTTGCTGAAATGCTTTTAAATGAGGGGAAACTGAATGGACATCGTTTTTTTACTGCTGAAATGATTAAAAGAATGCATACCAATCAGATTGGCCATTTAAACGGATGTGCCGGGTTGGGATGGGAGCTTTGCCGGAGAGAATATATGGGAAATGAAGTTTCCGAAAATGCATTTGGGAAAACCGGATTTACCGGCTGTGTTATAATAATCGACCCGGAGAAAGGGAAAGCGGTTGTAATTTTATCAAATTATACATTTCCTCGCCGCAAGGATTCAAAAGATCCGATTAATGAATTCAGACGGGACATTGCTGACAGAGTTTTTGCATGAACGCAATTTAATTTATGGAAGGAGTGATAAATGGCAGAAAATAATTTCAAGAAAAAGATATTATGTATCGGTGCCGGATATGTCGGCGGGCCGACAATGGCGGTTATTGCCGAAAAGTGTCCGGAATATCGGGTGACTGTTGTAGATATTAACGAAAAGAAGATAGAAGCCTGGAATTCAAATAACCTTCCCATCTATGAGCCTGGTCTTTACGATACAGTAGAAAAGGCAAGAGGGAGAAACCTTTTCTTTTCGACAGCCCTGGATGAAAATATAAAGGATGCGGATATCATATTTGTTTCGGTGAATACGCCGACAAAATCATTTGGCGAGGGCGCCGGAAAGGCGGCCGATCTTCAATACTGGGAACGAACGGCACGGAAAATTGTTGAGGTGTCTGATTCGGATAAAATTGTTATCGAAAAAAGTACCCTTCCGGTAAGGACCGCCCGGGCCATGGAGCGGATCTTAAACGATGGAGAAAAGGGAGTTCATTTTGAGGTCATTTCCAATCCGGAATTTCTCGCCGAGGGAACGGCAATCCAGGACCTTCTCAATCCCGACCGTATCCTGATCGGATCTCATGAAAATGAAAGCGGCAAAAAGGCCTCTAATGAGATCTGTGATATCTATGCCCACTGGGTACCGAAGAAGAAAATTGTAACAAGTAATATTTGGAGTGCCGAATTGTCAAAGCTGACCGCAAATGCTTTTCTGGCACAACGCATCTCATCAATCAACAGTCTCTCTGCGCTCTGTGAAAAAACCGAGGCCGACATTTCCCAGGTAGCCTGCGCAGTGGGGATGGATAAACGGATAGGCAATAAATTTCTCAATGCCAGTGTTGGTTTCGGCGGTTCATGTTTTAAGAAGGATATACTTAACCTGGTATATATATGTGAATATTATGGTCTCACTGAAGTGGCCCGTTACTGGAAAAGTGTTGTGGAAATCAATGAATATCAGGAACATCGATTTTTTCAGACCATGGTACGGGTGATGTTTAACACGGTTGCTGGGAAAAGAATCGCCCTTTTGGGCTTTGCCTTTAAAGCGGATACGGGAGATACGCGGGAATCACCGGCAATCTATATTGCCCGGAAGCTTCTTGATGAAAAAGCAGAAGTTGTGGTCAGTGATCCCAAGGCCCTCGACAATGCAAAGATCGATCTCGCCGATTGTATTGACAAGGTGGGTTTTGTTGCGGACCCTTATAAGGCGGCGGAAGGCGCTCATGCTATTGCCGTGCTCACCGAATGGCAGGAATATACAAATCTTGATTATGAAAAAATATACCGCAAGATGAAACATCCGGCATTTATATTCGATGGACGCAATATTCTTGATCATGAATATCTCTATTCACTGGGATTTAGTGTTTTTCCCATAGGAAAACGGTCATTAAAACATTTTTAATCATATGAATGGTTCCGATGGGGCCGAATGGATGTGAACAGTGGAACTTGAACAGCCATAAGGAATTAAAGAAAATCTTGACTTACATATTTAATATAAACTATACTTCTTATAATTGAAACAAGAGGTGTTGTTTCAGCAAAGTTCAATTATCTGGCACCGAAGAAGGAGGTGTATTTTATGATTAAGCGCCACAAAGTTATACGTTTCATTACTCTGGCTGCTTTTGTTACACTCTGCGGTATGGGCTGTACAAAGAGGCCGAGCGAAGAGGAGCTGGCAAAGCTTGATCAGGCACGTGCTGCTGCAGAAAGTGCTGAAAAAAAGCTTGCTGAGCTCAGGAGTGAACGAATGGACCTCGAGCGGGTTCTCTCGGAAAAACAAGCTGAGCTTGGTCTTCATCAGGAAGAAATCGAGGATCTGAAACAGAAAATGGCTACTCACGGTCAATAACAGTATTTAATAATTATGAGGATTGATGAAATTTAGGAGGAGAGGTACTATGAAAAAATTGCTTCTTTTTGTGATGATACTCAGTGCCTGCGCTTTTGCCAGGAAAGAACGGACAGGCGCATACGAGCAACATGCAGAAGAATACGACACAATGACAATTGAGTCATATGAGGTCGTCCTGGCTGAAGCTCAGCAAAGAGAAAAAGCAGCAAAAGAACAGATTGCTGAAGAACAGGCAAAAATCGAATCCCTGAAACAGCAGATCTCCGACATCGATCAGCAGATAGCTGCTGCCATTCAGGAAAAATACGACATTCTCGGAATTACTGAGCAGGATGTAATTGATGCGGAAAATGAAATTGCCTCAATCAGGCAGGAACTTGAGTTACTTCTCGGGCTTTCCTCCGATGAATTGGCAAAACGTATCAACGATATTAAAAATCTTGAAGCCAGAATCGCCGCTCTCAAGGCGAAACCTGTATCGTATCTGTGGCGCATACGAGACCAGATTCAAGAACTTGATGAACTGCTCGAGCGGGTAAAGGCCAATCTGCCTGATAAACCGATGTCTTATACAGTTCGTTTAATTCCTGAAAGAAGAGATTGTCTGTATCGCATTGCCGAGTACGATTTCATTTATGATGATCCGGCACAGTGGCCCAAAATTTATCGAGCCAACAAGTCGGTTGTCGATGCTGCTTATGAGCGATATCAGAGAAACGTTGAAGAACCTAAGTATTCACGTTCCGAAGATTTAATCTTTCCCGGTCAGGTATTTGATATTCCGCGATAACTTTGTTGACGAGGTTTTCCTCTGAAATCAATCAATTCTCTTGATAGAGGGGCTTGAATCCAACGATTCAAGCCTTTTATATTATACAATCTCTATTTTATAATATATACTATATAATGCTCCTCTGTTTTATCCACAATAATACACTAAATATATTTAAGTATTAAGTTAATGATCAGGAATAATACCAGAGCACCATTCTAATTGCTGTTACAATAGTATCTGTCAGCATACATACTCATATGACTGAAAAGCAATCTCAGAATAAAAATAACTCGAATACTAAAGAGACAAGGCTGAAAGCTGCTAAGCGGGATACAGATTCTATCGCTATAGCAAATCGGAATAATAAAAAATTTGCTCCGATTCATAAGTTTTTCTCTTCGCCGGTAACGATTCTTGTTTGCACCGCACTTTTTCTCATTCTCTTTTCGCCTTTTGTTTCAACGGTTCAAACATTTGATCTTCCCAATGAGGGTGAGGTTGCACAAGAAACAATTATTGCACCATTCACTTTTGATATTTTAAAATCCCATGATGAGCTGGAGCGGGAAAGACAGAATGCGATGGATCAGGTTCTTCTGGTGCTCGATTTCAATCCTGAGATTCAAAATAAAGTGCGTGAAAAGTTTCTCGCGTTGCGGAATATTATCGACACTCTCTCAGATGCAGGTGTATCCGATTCGATCAAATCATCAATCAAGACTCAGTTGTCGAAGGAACTGCCCGATAACACGATTAAAAGCCTTTTAAAACGGCCGTATTTGCTTGATGATGCGCTGTTTCAGGCAGAGCAGGCGCTGGAAAGCGGAATATGTGCGGTCCTTCTGGTGCCCTCTGAAAATGCTTTGGAAGAACTCAGGGAAAAATATAACAGCCCTTTTGAACGGTACCTCATCTATGATAAGGCTTTTGTCACACTCCGCAAAGATACCCTCTATAAGCTGACCGTCAAACATCGGGATCTTCCCGTTAAAGCGATAGCGTTGGAAAATATCGTTAATGCCTTGAAAATCGAACGTATGTTTGATCACGAGGCTCTTAATGCCCTCTATGAGCTGCTTGATACCTATATGCAGCCAAACGTTACGGTGAATGGGAAAGCTACAGCACTGGCCCGTCAGCAGGCAGCCCGGGAAGTCTTGCCGATTAAGGGAAAAGTAATTAAAGATACCGAAATAATGAGGAAACATCAGGTCGTAACCCGGGAAATGATTGAAAAGTTGAGTTCTCTTCGTGAAGCTCTTCGGAAACAGTACAGCATAGCGGATCATTTCAAGCTTATCGCCGGATATTCCGGCAGAACACTCCTGGGAATAATCTTATTGGTTTTGCTTGGTTTTTATGTTGCTACATTCCGTTACGGCTTGCTACAGAAAAGCCGCCATCTCTGGGCTCTTTCATGGATTATAGTCGTCCAGATGGCGCTTATTCGTGCAGGTTTGCTCTTGGTTCCTAAGTTTTTTAAGGGGAATTCGGAGCTGAGTGCGGTAGTTCCGGAGTATTTAATTCCAACCGCTGTTGCAACAATTCTGGTCACTATTCTTTTTGATCTGGAATTGAGCATAATCGTTGGCATATTTATCTCGGTCCTGTACGGCATTTTACTGGGATTTAATCACGGGCTATTTCTTTATGCACTTTTAGGGACGGCCATTGCCAGCTTTTCCTATCGAAACATCAGGTATCGGTGGGATTTTTTCAGAGCCATGCCGCCCGTTGCCGGGGCATACGTTCTTTTTATCCTTATATGGCATCTTATCAGTTCAGAATTTTTTCCTCTTGAAATAATGCAGAATATCGGTTTAAGTCTCATAAATGTAATTTCTTCGACATTTCTGGCGATGATGCTCTGCGCGATATTCGAGAATCTTTTTGATATTTCTACCGATATGACCCTGGTCGAGCTTGCGGATATGAATCATCCGATTTTGAAACGGCTGTCGATTGAGGCTGCCGGAACCTATAATCACAGCGTTTTAGTTGGTAATCTTGCCGAATCCGCCGCCGCACAGGTGGGAGCCAATCCCTTGCTGGCACGGGTATCCTCCTATTATCATGATATCGGAAAAATTGATAAATCCGATTATTTTGTGGAAAACCATATCAGTGATAAAAATATTCATAACAAGCTTTCTCCTCATATGAGTGCGCTTATCATATGTTCTCATGTGAAGGAGGGGATTGAATTGGCTCGAAAGCATAAACTTCCACGGGTTATTCAGGACAGTATCCGCCAGCATCATGGTTCAAGCATGGTCTCCTTCTTTTTTGATAAGGCAGTGGAGCAGGATCCGCATAAACAGGTTAAAAAGGAAGATTTCCGGTATCCCGGTCCGATCCCCCAAACGCGGGAAAATGCGATTATTATGCTCGCAGATTCCGTTGAAGCTGCATCCAGGAGCCTGGCAACATCATCACCAAAACTCCTTCGGGAACTCGTGAAAAAAATTATTCGAGATAAACTTAATACCGGACAGCTCGACCAGTGTAACCTGACGCTTCGGGACCTGGATAAGATCGTCGATGGATTTATGCCGATTTTGCAGGGCATTTTCCATTCACGGATCGAATATCCCAGCAAATCTTAAAAGGAGAACCGCCGTGACCCAGAAAAAAGCCTTTGTTCGGAAACATGTTTTCATCAACCGTCGACTCCAGGGGCAGTACATGTTGACGTTCCTGATTCCCATGCTGATAATGCTGATTTTCTGGCTGGGTACCCTCTATTTTGCATCCCAGAGTATCATTAATACGACGGTATCTACCATAAAAAAGGATATCGATAATACCATTGCAGTCGAGCTTCAGGATATTTCCAATCCCAAAGTGGCTACCTACAGAAATGTTGTCGATGAAATTCGTTATTACCTTCGGGGGTTTTCATCCAATAAAGAGTATCGACAAGCCGTACTCTCTTCACTGCTCTGGATTTTCGGCGCAGGATTGTTACTGGTTATAATCCAGATTGTGCTTTTAACAATATTTTTCTCTCATCGCGTGGCCGGACCGGTATATCGATTTGAAAAGGCATGTCATTCTTTAATTGAAGGAGATTATACCGAAGAAATCAGGCTGCGTAAAAATGATGAGATGAAAAACCTGGCATCGTTGTTCAATGATGCTATCAGGAAGACTCGTGAACGGCTGCTGGCACTTAAAGACACAGCCAATGAAGAAAAAAAGAAAGAAACCCTGTCATCAATTCAGATTTAGTTTCAGTCTGCTATTGATTTTTCTTCTGGAAAAAATTAATTTAATTGATTCTGAATTTGAAACTTTTTGATATATGAAAAAGAAATATATATAATGTTTTCGTCAAAAAATTTTAAGCTAATAGGGCTGAGTGTTGCACTTCTTGCACTTGGATTTGTTTTGCTTGGGCAAGGACCAGTTAAGAATCATCTTTCGTGGAGTGTTGCTCCCTTTATACTTGTAATTACCTACTGTGTCATCATACCCTATGCGATCATTGCACGACATAAAAAAGAAAGCAAACAGTGAGCCCGGTAGAAAACAGGGCGTTTAGCTCAGCTGGTATAGAGTCCCTGCCTTACAAGCAGGTGGTCGTAGGTTCGAATCCTACAACGCCCAATTACTAAACTCGAAATCCGAAATCCGATAGCATCGGAATTGGATGATAAAGAAATAATAGTCTGTTTTCTTTCATTTTCGAGTTTCGGATTTTCATATACGGACCGGTAGTTCAGTTGGTTAGAACGCTGGCCTGTCAAGCCAGAGGTCGCGAGTTCAAGTCTCGTCCGGTCCGCCAAAAGGCCCTGATCAGTAACGATCGGGGCTTTTTGTTTTGTATATCTGCTTTTTGGGCCGACAAAGGTATGATTGTAAATTGTCCGGGGGGCGGACAATTAAAAGACCCACATAAAAAAGTCCCTGCTCAGAGAAAGAGCAGGGACTTTTTTTTCAGAAGGTTAGACGGAAAATATCAGGCTTCTTTTTCAGCCACCTCTTCTGTTTCTTCTTCTTTTAAATCTTCAAATTTGGCTTCATCAAATCTTTTAATAATATTTTCGTTAACGAGGTATACATAATCTCTATCCGGAGTAGTTACCCAGAAACGTGAGGTCTCATCTTTCTGGTTCCCGATAATGGCTTTTTTCACGTCGCCGTTATCAAGTTTGGCAGTGATAACAATTTCCGGTTCGTCAAAACCCATATCTTCCGCCGTCAACGAGGGATCTTCTTCCCATGCAGCACAACGGAAGGTGGCGAATTCGTTAACAATTTTGTCGACTTCCGCCTTTTTCGCTTTTACTTTGCCGTCGGGAGTAACGATGTTCCAGATTGCATTTGACGCCGTATCGATTTCTTTTTCCAGCACAAGTTCAGATCCCTGCTTTGTGAGCGTAATTGTTTTCAGCCGGTCTTTGTTAAACTCGACAATGGATTTATCCCGCCATCGTTTAACCTCGGTGAAAAAGGAGTATTTAATGCTTCCCCGTACACTGTAAACCGTATTCGATCCTACCGGTCGGACATAATGGCTGCTCCAGTCTGTGCCCTTTTTACCGATACGGAATTTTCCAATCGAGTTGCCTTTATCATTCCATACTTCTACCAACACACCGTTTCCTTCATCGACCTCGAACAGCTCCTGTTTTTCGGGATTTTGAGATATTACTTCATCCTTTTTCATTTTTTCGAACTTTTCCAGGGCCGATTGGACCGCTGCGCTATCAGCAGGATATTCGGTGATTTGGTGGGCCAAGCCGGAAGACTCTTCTTTGCCGACATCAGCACTGTCCATTTCATCAATGAGAGGGCTATTGCTACTTTTCTGCATTGCCTCTTTTTCATTCGGCTCAACCACAATCCAGATATCACCCTTACGCTTGACTTTGACGGTATCCTTTGAATCCGCTATTTGAAATGCGGAGCATTTTTCTACAGAAAACTCCGGAAAAAATTTAAGAGCCTTATCGGATGGTTTTTTATTCGCTATCTGATTGGCGAATACAACGATGAGGATTACAACAATTAGCGCTATACCTGAAGTAATCAGATTTTTAGTCTTCATGAATTCTGCTCCTTTGTTTTATCTTCTTCGGGCGCACCGGTTTGTGGTGTTGGTGAAGAAGTTGCTTTTGCAGGAACTGCTTTTTTTTCTTTTCGTTTGAAGAATATTACAATTCCAACGATTATAACAATAAGAGGCATAAGAACTATGTTAATTATTCTGATAACATTTGGCTTGTTAGTGCCTTCTCCAAGCTGGTCATTCTGTATCGTGCGATCGACCATGGATCGACTTCTAATCGATATCAGACTTTCATCAAGGGTAAGCCAGTCAACAACATTCATCAACCAGGTTATACTTCCGGGAGATGCGTTCTGGGCGGTAAGAAAATCGGAATCACCTGCAATGATCAGATGTCCGTTTTCGACCTGAGGAACGATTTCCCGGTCTTTATCTTTTTCAGAAAGTAACACTTCTGCGCCGATATCTGATGTGTCGGGTTCTTTGGCCGGAGGAATTGATTTCCCGGCGAAATGACTCTCAAAGGATCCATTAAGATACACCATCAGATTGCTTCGATTGAGATCATCCTCGGGCGGCTGCCATTGTTGCTGAGGATTGAGATTGAATTGTCCTGAAGTTGTCCAGCTCTTTTCGGATGATTGGACCAGCACTTTCGCCTCTTTCTCATCGGTTGCCGATGATTCCGATGCAGAATCGGCTTTATCCACAAGAAGAGTAACACTACTTGGCCACGGAAGAATCAATTCGCCCAAAGAAGAGACTGCGGGATTATTTTTATTGAAACCTTCTCCGAATACTTTTACGAAGTAAGGGTAGGGGACTGCAACATTCATCTGGAAAGCGCCGAATTTCTGAGGTATCTGCACATTTCCACATGAAGCATCGAGGACCATGTTATTCTCGACCCGGGCGCCGTAATGCTCAAGAAGATTGAGGATTTTAGGATTTTGGACCTCTCCGGCCGCTCCTCTCTGGAAATTGATACCAACAGCATCTGCCGCAACGATAAGATTTCCGCCTTTCATGAAATACTGGTCTATTTCAAACAGATCACGCTCGGAAAAACTGTTTTCGTCTCCCCCAAGGACAAGGAGTGTTTTGATATCGGAACTGATCTGCTGTCCATCGGTGATATCGATCGTCTCGACTTCATAGTTTTCTTTTAAATTATCAAAAACAGGTTTATACTTCGATTCCGTTGGATCAGTATAATCCATTTTCATCTTCATGCGAACTTCCGGCGGGATAAAGACATTGGTATCGGTTTTAAGTACCCCAACCTTCGGAACACTTGAACGCATTACTTTCATTATTGCGCTGGTAAGATCATATTCAAAATTTTTCAAATCCTGAACAACGGGAAGGACCTCTTTTTTATCGGCATATAAAACAGCGATTCCGAGATATCCATTCATCACCTGAGCTTTGTCTTTTTCAAAGGTCTGAAGACGGACTTCGGGTATTCCCAATGCCCGTACCTTGCTTTTAATTTCATCATTTTCTGCAGGATCGACCCATGAAATTCTGATATTCTTGCCGGCGTATGCTTTGTACTCGCTCAGAATATCACGAACGTCGGTTTCAAGGCTCTTCAGGTTCGGAGGAAGATCTTTGGAGAAATAGCATTTTACATTTACTATATCATCCAGATCTTTCAAAATCCGCTTGGAGGCATCCGAAATACTATACACTTTATTTTCGGTAAGGTCGAACCGGACAAACCACTTCGTGAGTACGAAATTGGCGACTGCTATAAACCCAAGGACAATGAGTATGAAAATTATTGACTGTGATTGATATTTTATGCTTTTCATAGTCTCTATTCCCACTTCCTACTTTCAATAGAACGGACATTGAGGAAAAGAAAAAAGCCGATTACCGAAAAGTAATAGACAATATCCCTGCTGTCGACCACTCCTCTTCCAATGCTTTCGAAATGATTGCCTAATCCGAGATAGGTAAGCACCGAAACAAGAAGAGGTTGATTGATTGCCATGGTAACAAAGGGACTTCCGATTATAAACAGAACAAAAGTTACGACAACACCAAGAATGAAAGCTACAATCTGATTCTCGGTAAGAGATGATACCCAGAGTCCGATTGAGATATAGGCTGCCCCCATGAGAAGGGCGCCGACATAAGAGCCGATTATCGGACCTAAATCGGGATTTCCGAGGAAGGCAATAGTGATTGGTATGGTAACCGAAAGAACGATAATAATTCCCAGGAAAGCAAAGCTTGCCAGGAATTTTCCGATAACCACATCGACATCTTTAACCGGCCAGGTGAGAAGGAGTTCCATTGTTTTGAGCTTCTTTTCTTCGGCCCATGTACGCATGGTGACCGCCGGAATAAAGAAAAGGAATACCCAGGGAAGCAGTCCGAAATAGCCGCGCATATCGGCCTGATTAATCAGAAAGAAACCCTGGAAAAATAAAAAGTTGGTAACGACAAGGTATACAGTGATGTATACGTAAGCGATTGGCGACAGAAAATACGCTCTGAATTCTTTTTTGAATATTGCTAATATATTTTGCATATTATTCATCCCTTGTAAGGCGTGTGAAGACGTCCTCGAGACTTGCGGTTTCCTTCTTCAATTCTGCAAGTGTCCAGCCGTTATCGACTGCGCACTTAAAAAGTTTATCTCCAATTTCTTGTTCCGAATCGAGAAAAACAGCGGTTTCAAACCAGCCGCCATCTGTTTCATTGAGCGTGAAATTCGAAACACCCTCTATCTGAGGAAGGTGTTGTGTAAGCGAATCTCTACTCGCATTTACCGTCATAAAATACCGCATTCCTGAGCCTTCTTTAGCCGAAAGCTCGGCCGGAGTTCCGGATGCCACGATTGAACCGTTGTTAATGATTACAATGCGGCTGCAGGTGGCCGAAACTTCGGAAAGAATATGGGAGCAGTAAACAACGGTAATCTGCTCTCCCAGTCTTTTAATCAACTGTCTGATTTCAATAATCTGATTGGGGTCAAGGCCGGACATGGGCTCATCGAGGATAAGTATTTCCGGGCTGTGGATCATCGCCTGTGCAAGGCCGACACGCTGACGGTAGCCTTTGGAGAGATGGCCGATATGACGCTGACTCATTTTACCAAGACCGCATACGGTATACATCTCATTAATTCGCGAATCCAGCGAATTTCCCTTCAGGCCACGGATTTCGCCCACAAAACGCAAATACTCATCGACGGTCATATCGTTATAGAGCGGTGCATTTTCGGGGAGATATCCGATTTTTCTTCTCACTTCCAGATCATGTTCATGAATATCCAGGCCATCAATGCGAACCTTACCCGATGTTGCGGGAATAAAACAGGTAATTATACGCATCGTGGTTGTTTTTCCGGCGCCATTGGGGCCGAGAAATCCCAGAATTTCTCCTTTTTGAATCTGAAAAGCAACATCTTTAACGGCATGTACCGTACCGAACTGCTTGTTCAGATTATCAACTTCAATCATTGTATTCGATGAAGTCATAATTTAACCACCATTTTTGAAGAAGTTTATTTCTGTTCACACCGGAACAGAACATACTGCTACAATGTTTATTTCTATTTTCGATGTAAAAAAAAACAGGGAGCATTAAAATGATTTACTGAAAGCTTGAGCGTCAAGCCCCATAACCCATATTTTCATTGCCCGCTGTTCCTAATGAGATTTATCAAATTCAAAGTACGATTTAAAACCCGGAATATTGTCGAAAAATAAAAAAGGCGTGAAAAACACGCCTTAATTTTTTGCTGATTTCCGTGAAATAGGCTTTTTAGCTTTTTTTGTTCTCCTGGATCTCAACACGAAGATCTTGTGCTATTTTTTTAATGGTCTGAAGAGATTTCCGCGCTCTGGTACCCGCAGATTTATTTCCCCGCTCAAATTTTTCATATTCAGCTTTAAGTGATTCCATTTCATCGAGCAACGGCTGAAGACTCATTATGCCCTCCTTTTGAAATTGATTGAGTGATTTTTGGGATAATATCCTGTTTGAATATTTTTAACCTTCACCTTATAAATACGTTATGCTGGTACAAGATGTCACTATTTTTCTGTATCAAAATGCTTTTTTTCGGCGGAAGCAAGCAAATATGAGCAAAATATCGGTGTGAAATCAGTATCCGCTAAAAAGAAAATAGGTTCCCGACGGCATTTGAAATCGACGCAGGAGAGGAAACCAGGCCGTCATTTTGTTCATAAGAAGATCTTTCCATATTCCCTCTGAAGGCCGTTTTTCGATGATTTTAGTATTGTCCGGAAGACCACAGACAGATTTAATATACTCTGCAGCATCTGTATGGCTTCCCAGGGTGTCAACGAGGCCGAGCCTTAATGCCTGCCTTCCGGTAAATATCCTGCCATCGGCCAATGCTCTGACCGAATCGTGATTAAGCGACCTGGCCTGTGCAATATCTTCGATAAACTGGTTGTGAGTGTCGTCAAGAAGATTCTGCAACAAATCTTTTTCTTTGGGGGTGATTTTTCGATAAGGATTTCCGAGGTCTTTGAATTTTCCGGCTTTGATTGTTGTCATATCGATGCCGATTTTTTCCGAAAGCTCATAAAAATGGGGAAATCGCATATAGACACCGAAACTCCCGGTAAGTGTTCCCGGATTAGCGAAAATTGTCTTGGCCGCACAGGCAACATAATAGCCACCCGATGCAGCGATATTTTCCATGCTGACCACAACCGGTTTATGGAAATCGCGAAAACGCATGATTTCAGAATAGATTTCCTGTGATGGAGCAACAGTGCCTCCGGGCGAATTAACCCTGATAATCACCCCTGCAATCGAATTATCATTCCGGAATTCCCGTAACTGCCGGGTATAAAGGTCGGAACTATAAATAACATCGGTGATGCGAACGAGGCCAATTTTCTTTTGCAGGCTGAGCGAGGCGCCGGTTTTTCCCCGGCTACTGATGATCATAATGCCCAGGACAACCGGAAGCAAGATTATCAGAGCTATAATAATTTTCTGGCGTTTCTTCATAAATTCTCCGATGAAACGACTCGCAGGGTATCACCGGGGGCAAGGATCGACGATTGTGTGAGACGGTTGAGTTTGCAGAGCCGGTTAACCGTTATGCCGTAATGATTGGCAATTTTCCAGAGGTTATCCCCTTTCTTTATCTCGTAATATACTATGCGCGTCGAGTGACGATTATGGGAAATTTGTTTTCTGGAAGGTACCAAGACGATCTCTCCCGGTTTGAGAATTGATTTGAGAGAGAGGTTGTTCAATGCAAGAATCTCACCTACGGAAACTTCAAACAACCGGCTCAGAGAACTCAGGTTGTCGCCTCTTTTGATCTTGTAACGAATCGCCTCTCTTCTCTTTGGTGGAGAAGAAACTGAAGGGGATAGGTTCGAGGAATTATTACGTTGCTTTGAGGAGTAGTATACCAGTTTCTGTCCTGCATGGATCAACGGACGGGATTCATTTAAATCGTTCCATTCCATGAGTGCTTCCAGAGGGACATTCAATCGCTGAGAAATTTGATAAAGGTTGTCTCCCTTTCTGACCGTATGGTACTGTCGCTTGCCCGATGGAGGCGATTTTTTTAATGCATCAGGTTCAGGATTGGTATCATCCCAGACAACATAAAGAGTAAGAATCTGTCCTGCTTTCAGGTTCCGTGAGCGGGTGATTTGATTCCAGCGCATGATATCCTTCGGGGCTACCCCGAACAGTTTGGCCAGATCATAAACAGTATCACCCGATCTCACCCTGTATTTTACAGGTTTGAGTCCCTTATTCCGGAAAGCTTTGGCTTCTTCAAGCTCATTGTGCCGTGATGATTTTGCCGGGGTGCTGCTCTTTGCAACGACAGGCGATTTCCGATTTACCGGTATCGGAATAAAGAGATATTTGCCGGCAACGATCCTGCTTGTTCTGAGACGATTGACGGATTTTATTGCCGCAACCGGGACTTTGAATTTTTGAGCTATGGCGATAAGGTTGTCACCGTAGCTGACACGATAGCGGTACCATTTAACTTTCTTTTCATCGGGAATCCGGGCATAAAATTCCTTGAACTTTTCTTTTGTGCCCGGTGGCAGATAGAGAAGAACATCGCTGTGATCGGGCGGTGTGCACCATCGCAGTATGTGTGGATTAATTTTCCGAATCTCTTTTTCATCGCACCCGATCCCTTCGGCAACTGTTTTCATATCGATACAATCACTGAAATGAAGTGTATCCAGATTGAATGGGGTCGTATCGGGCATGGTGTAACTAAAACATTCGGGATTTTTTGCCACAATAAGCGAAGAAATATACTTAGGCACATAATTCATTGTTTGTCGTGGAAGTCTGAGATGCCAGTAATCATGTGTATCCGCCCGTCCAATTGACCGTTCGACCCTGCCTTCTCCGCAGTTATAGGCGGCGAGCGCCAGGTGCCAGTCATTGAACTGGTCATACAACTTGGTCAGATATTTTATCGCCGACTGGGTCGATTTGACGGGATCTCTTCGTTCATCGAGCCAATAACTTTGCCGCAACCCGTAAATTCTGCCCGTGGATGGGATAAATTGCCATATACCCGATGCATGGGCGTAGGAGTAGGCTTTGGGGTTGAATCCGCTCTCTATCAGAGGAAGATAGGCCAGATCTCGGGGAAGACCGCTGTCGACAAACATTTTTTGCATAAAGGGGAGGTAATAGGCTGCCCGTTGAAGCCACCTTCCTACCGGACCTTTTTTACCTTTACTGTAAAACATTAACGCCGTGTAGATACGATCGTTCCAGGCCATGGGAACATCATAGTTAACCTTGCTGTGACAAAGGAGCGCTGCAAGGGAAGAACTGTCTTCGGGAGACACCCGGAGTGAATCGAGAGATTGAGAGAGGCGGCGATTGAATACCATCGCCGATATTTCATCAGGAATGCTTTCAAAATATCGGGGGGGGACAAAGGATGAATAAATATCAACAATTCGATTATAAAAAGGACTCATCTCCTTTTGAGCAGAATCGGGAAGCTGCTCAAATGACGTTATGACTTCTATGGCCTCACGAATATGAGCAATACCTTCCTCAAAAGATGAATCACGGCAAAGGGATTCTGCAGTGTCAAGGAGACGCTGCAAATAGTCCAATGACGGCGCGGTATCGCTTACCAATTCATCGATCTTCTCTACAGAATCGATGAAAAAGACCGTGTCGGGTTGTACCGATGTCGTTTGCTCAATCATCTGTGTTGATGAGGAGCATCCTGTTTCGAACAGACAAATAAAAACCGATAGAAAAACTATAAGCAGCAGGCGAGAAATGAAATGTTTGATCACAGCAAAAATCCCTCTAAAATTTAAAAAATAGAACATTGAAAAGTAAAATTAAAAATTTTCCCGATGAAAATTTTTAAACTAACCACATTTGTTTATTACAAGGAGGGAATAACTCTTGAGAATAGTATACAATTTATAAGATAAAAATGCAAGAGCCGGGAGCTTTACAATGACAGGAAAATGAGAGATTGGAGGGAAAGGGTAAAAAGTATTGTTATATTACCGCAGGTTCGAATGGCGTGGTAATTCTTTTCCACCGCTTTTTGGAAAAGGTTTCGTATTTAAACATAAACCCTCGTCGTGCCCTGCATTCCTGAATAGCCGCATCAATCCGGGGCTGGAAAAACTTGCTGTTTGAACCACAGTAATTAACAAAGGCTTTTGTTTGAGCAGAACATCGGGTACACTCAGGACACAGATGACATGAAATTTTGCAGAGAGCCACGGAATCCCCCTTAATTCAAGGGTTAATTTAAATCGCCGAAGAGCAGGGTCTTAAAAGAACATATATAAGTATACCCAACAATATGTTGTATGTCAATACATTTTTCTACCCAACCTGTTGAGGTTCTTTATATTTTATTGCTATTGCTACAGTTACAACTTTTTTATTTTTCAGCACTTTCCCGGAGGGGCTTTCACGTGCTACCAGATAGCCGTTTCAGTCCTACAATATTTTGTAGAATTTAAAAGAGACGATAAAAGGGTTAAGAACATCAGGAGACTATTTAAATGTTGCAATATGGGCTGAAAAAACTTATAATACCAAATAAAGTTAATACCACCTGGAGACACTCAAATTATTGATACCCCATGCATACTGTCTCAGGGCTGTGCGTTTACCCCGGAAGGCTGAAATCATTATGGCTGATGATTCTGCGCCCCAAAAAGAACTTCTCGATGAACTCCATGTGCTCCGGCAAAAACTCAAGGAATACGAGTCATTGCAAAAAGAGCATGAAAAAGTCCTTCACCGGTTAGAAGAAAAAGAGGCGTTTAACTTTGCATTGTTTAATTATAATCCAATCTGGACTGTGGTCGTCGACAGGGAAGGAAGGGTCGTGCGTTCCAACCGGGCAAAGCTTCAATCGGGGAGCCGGTTGCCGAATATTGGGGACATAATGTACCGGGACTATGCATCGAGCCATACTCTCGACATGTATCAGGAACTACTCACCTGCATTCAAAAGGGAGAGAAAAAAAAATTCAAGGAACTCAGATATAAAAACAAATATCTTACCATTACTATCGCACCCTTTCCCGGTGGCGCCATCATTACCTCACAGGATATTACCGATCGTAAATTGGCCGAAATCGACAGGGAAAGCCTGATCGAAGAACTACGAAAAGCGCTGAATGAGGTCGAAACCTTACGCGGCTTTCTTCCTATTTGTGCAAACTGCAAGAAAATCAGAGATGACAAGGGATACTGGACCCATGTCGAAGATTACATCAGTAAACGGAGCCGGGTCGATTTCAGCCATACTTTTTGTCCCCATTGCCTGAAAGAACTCTATCCCGATGTTTACGAAAAACGGATAAAGAAATCCACCTGCAGCGATTGAATCACCTGCAGGTGTTATTGCCCTGCCGTAAGAAATCTTTACCGGATACCTTACCTTTGGATTCCGAGAGATATCTGTTCCAGCAGCTCTATGCGCTGCTCGGTATCGTAGGCGTCCGGATAGGCAATATGAAGCCGTATGACAGCCCTGTAGGCTCCCGGAGCCACTTTGACCGCTCTGTCGTTTACTCCCAGCCATCGTAACCCCAGTTGTTTATCTCCCCGCCAACTGTCTGGATTTTGCCATTCTTCCGGCATAAGATTATCAAGATTTTCCCGGGAGTATACGAGGTTCCCCGTAATATCATAAATTTTCAGGGCTCCGGTAATTGTCATATACTCCCGATTCTTCTGATTTGACGGTATCGGAATGTCGATAATAAAGGCGATACCGCCGTGGTTGTATACAAACTGAGCAACTTCCTTTGAATGATATGCTCTCAGTTTATGGTCCTCCGCCAGGAAGCGAGGAGTGGCTATGGGACGAAATGGATTTGGGCCGGCCCGTACACGAAGTTCCAGACCCTGCAGCTCTACGTTAACCCGACGGTTGTTTTTGTCACGCTGTGTGTTGGAATGTTTGTCGGTAAACCTGAATTTGCCGCCTGCATGTATGCTGAGAAGATGGTCGACATTCAGGTCGTTGCCGTTTCTCATCTGAAATTTGGCCCGTTTCTCATCTTGTGAAACCAGAAAGAAATCAACCCCTTTAAGCATGGTGTCAACCTCTGTGGTCGTCGAATTGTTTTGATACCACACATGGAACGATTCAAAGGGGGAATCCCTGCCACCCGGGATATCATCCAGATCTTCACTGAATGTTACTGTTACGATATCCCGGCTTCGATCATTGTAATCTTTAATCTCTTTGACTACTTTCCATATAACCGGTGAAACGCGATCGGCAGCAGTAACGTTGAAGACATCCTGTGCCTCCTTTAGATTAACGATGGTAATCGCCGGCGTCCATCCTGTCTGCGGCGCAGCGGTTTCTTCTTCGGTAATTCCAATCAGAATAACATTTTTTTCAATGAGATGAATATCACTTACCGTGAAGACGTTTTGGTTATGCATAATGGTGATGTCGTGAATGGAAAATCCTGTAGTGTCAACTTTCTTATCGTAGGTGCATACGATTCCATCAATATACCCGTCAGCATCATAATCACGAGTGGAAGCTGAAATAAGAGCAGCATCCGGAGCGGTGACAATCAGATGGACGCAATCGGTGATAGTGGAATCCTTCGCCGAATGGAGGCAGACAGAGCCCCGGGTATCATGCTGAATTTCTGTGGTCTTGAAATGGATCCAGCATGCGGTACTGTCGGTGATTTGCGGCACCTGTGCTTCCGAAGACCAGATGATGCTGTCGTTGCGGCAGTCGATCGTGTTACCGAATCGATCATATAATCCTGCTTTAAAGAAACGATAATCTCCGGCATCGAGGCGAAGCGTATCTTCCACCGGTTTTGCCGTTTCACCGTTAAATATTACCAGAGAGTCGAGTTCATCGGGATATACCCTGAATTTGGGTGTTTTTGCTTCGAGGCCGTGAAGTCCGACGATAAGCTGATTGAGACTGTCGGGATCTGATGGAGCATAATAGAGCACGAATTTCACCGTGTCGATTCCATCGATAAAACATTCCGGACTTTGAATACCGGCGTCGGGCCTCTGATTAAGCAACGATGTAGTGTCTTTGACAATTGAGACCGGCGCCGGTTTTGTACCACCCCCACGACCTAAAATCTCCTGGTATACAACGAGCCGTCCGTCAGCATGTTCCGGATAACAATAAAGGCCGGGCACAGGGCCGTTTTCATTGCGCAGGCGGACCACTGCGGTAATTTCTTTGCCCGCTCGCATGCTGTCGATTTTGGGGTTTATAATTTCGATCTCAACCTGGGTTGGATTACCCGGCGTGAATTCTACGAGGATAGAATCGCTCGTTGCTCCGGAACGCTCTGTCTTTATCCAGCCGCTTCCGGTATCACTGGGTGAGAATGTCCAGCTTGAACTGCCCGAGGGGGATTTGGGGTCGGTTCCGGCAGTCGATGAACTAACGCTCCAGTCGGCGGTAACATCTTCCCACATTCCATTGTCGGAACGGAGTCCCTGAACATGGAGTGTTGTATCGTCATTGGTTGTCATCCTGAGCGTATCGACTTCGACTTTTCCATCTCCGGCAAGGATTTTGAGCGCGATTATCGAATATTTTCTGCTGATAACCAATACCGAATCGGTCAGATTGGAATACCGACCGCTCGTAGCGGAAACAGCAGCTCTGCCACTGTCTTGAACACTTTTTTCCATAAAACCCTGACCGGCAGATTCATCGCCATTCCGGGCGGTGATAATATCGGTATTGCTGCTTGGCCATGCGGTATTTGTTGAAGGGCCGATATAATTGCCTTCCCTGTCTCGAAGTACGGCACAGGCACTGTCGATCCGGGAATTGGGATCGATTTCAATAACATCGATTTCGCTGCTCCGTGTCGGATCATACAGGTTTGTGGCCGAACTGTCGGATGTGCCTTCAATGACAAGCTGTGCGGGGGGCCCTGGTTCAATATATACCAGGATACTGTCGCGGGTCAGGTCCTGAAACTCCCGGGGAAGGTCGGGTCTTTCGAGCTGTGCCTTTACCAGGATCGTTTTTCGGGCCTGTTTCGGATAGAACCAGGTTTCAAATCCGGTCGAGTCGGTTAAATATCCGATACTGCTGTCGCCTGCAATCCCGGTGGTGATATCCCTGAATTCCCATTTAATCGAGGAATCGAGCGGCGATGACTGATAGTCCTGAAGAATCCGGTTGTCGGCAAATATCTTCGAAAAAAGAGGTATGGAATCACCCGCCGGCCACAGCACAAGGGAAGGATACTCGGGATAGCCGCCCGGTGATGAAAGAAGTGAATCGATTCTGAGCTGACTGGGAAGGCTCCTTACATATTTGATTGTTAAAGCTCTATCTCTGGGATCCCGGGGATGTTTCCATTCAGCATCCAGCGTATCGGTCAGGCGGGCTTCGGTAATACCGTTATTGGGAGTCGAAAAACCGGTGTTACTTGAAATGAAAGATACCGTTGTTTCAAAAATCAGGTATCCGTTGCCTGAGTTATCTACCCTCATTGATGGATTTGTCAATCGAATGTTTTCTTCCCGGTCACCTTTGTTCCGGCTGGTAACCGTTATATATGCTTCGGAAAGTTCGGTAGCGTAAGTGGTGAGTCGGAGTGTGTACCGGGTGTCCTGCTGAGAGAGTGAATCGTTGAGTATTTCAAGCTCGCTGGCTGGATGGCAGGTGTAGGTGACACACGATGGATCGGCGGCTCCTTCCACTGCAATAGTGATATTAAAGGAGATTGTCGTGTCATCAACCGACTGGGTAGGGGAGGAAAAATGTGCATCGATAGCAATCTGGTTGTTTCCCGGGTGCAGTTCTATGACACTGTCGAGGAAAATCTGAAATTCGGTTTCGGAAATTACATAGATCGAATCGCTGTCGGCAGCAGACTGGCCGGTGGAAATATTTTTAACTGATACTGTTTGTGCGGCATAACCCTGACTTATCTCTCCCACAATAGAATCCACTATAGTGGGAAGCAGTGTCTGAGTGCTCTCCGGGGATATGGCAATATAGGCTCCGTTGGAATATTCGGCCAGATCGTTCAGGGCTCCTCCGGCATCACCACCTCCAAGAAAGATACCGTAAACCGGGATATTATTGCTCCGGAAAAACATCCGCTGAGTATCGGTGGGGCTGACCGATTCATCATTATCCGGACAGCACGGACGGCCGTCGGAAATGAAAATAACGGCTTTGTTTTTGTTCGGTGTTAGAGATGAATTCTGCAGCCATTCGATGGCGCGGTCGAGTGCTTCCCTATAATCGGTTGTGCCGCCGTTTCTGTCATTTACCCACTGCTCTAAAGTGTTTACAACATCCTGATCGAATTGGCTTTTACCGATTTCATCAAGAAGAATCGGTGGAAAGCTGTGGTTGCTCTCGATGTTGTCATTAAATCCGATATATCCGGCAGTTGATTGCGAGGCTGCGTGAGAAGTATAGAGACGGCTGATTCCCGCCTGGACCGCTATAGCACGTTGCCCGTAAGGATCGCCGGCCCACTCGCAATTACTATTGTCAAAAGGTATGGATAACGAATCGTATTGATAGGGTGCAATGGTATATGAGTCACCGGTTTGGTTTTGTAGCCCTCCATGACAAATAACATCATTATTCCCGTATCGTGTCGGATTCATACTCCCCGACAGGTCAACGACAAATATCAGATCCACCGGGGCATCCAGTGCCACGGCATCAAGACATAATCGAAGACCATCCCGGGAAATTCTCGTTACATTTTCCGGAACCCGCAGCGGTTGCCCGTCAACTAATTGAGTACGGTTAAAACAGGTGTCGAGATCGCAATCTTTCCACAGGTAGGTGCAAATGGAGTCTTGGCCAAGGGTACAAAGGGAAACTGCAAACCCCCACAGCAGGATTTTTGCCGCATTTTTCATCATCGGTTCCTCCCTATGTGTGCCGAAAAAGATTGATAATGAAATGGTAGTGAATCAGGATGGTTATTAAAGCGATTAAATAATGAGCGGTTTCTTTCGCCTTTCAACAAAACATTGAGAATTCAGGTATATAAAAATGTTTCTGTTTAATTATTTTGGCAAGTCTTGACGGTTTACGGGGGGAGTGTTGCAGTGCCTGGTTAAGCGATTGGGTTCTAATACCTTATATAAAAAGGTCGGACCCTGAGAGTTCAGGGGCCGACCATAATATAATCAAATTTGTCCGGTATCGGTTAGATGTCCATCGATGCCAGGCTTTTGAGCATCTTGAACTTTGCCTCAACCATTTTCTGGGCTTTGGCAAGGAGTTGTTTGGATGCTTCCGGCTTAGTTCTCTGGAGCACCTTGTACCGGTTTTCCTTGAGCGCATACTCGGACAGCGGCAATGTCGGATCCTTACAATCGAGCTGGAGCGGATTTTTGCCCTCTTCGGCCAGTGAAGGATTGTAACGATAGAGCGGCCAGTGTCCTGAAGCTACTGCATCTTTTTGTGCCTGGTAGCCCTTGAGCATGCTGATCCCGTGGTTGATACACTGGGCATAACAGAGTATCAACGATGGACCGTCGTATGAACCGGCCTCCATCAACGCCTTAACCGCCTGATTCTGATTGGCGCCCATGGCAATCCGGGCAACATAGACATACCCATAGGTCATGGCCATCATGCCGAGATCCTTTTTGAATGTCGGTTTTCCGCTGGCGGCGAATCTGGCGACTGCGCCCATTGGGGTAGCTTTCGATGACTGTCCGCCGGTATTTGAGTATACCTCAGTGTCCATCACAAAGATATTGACATCTTTACCGCTTGCAAGCACGTGATCGACGCCACCGTAACCGATATCATAAGCCCAACCGTCACCACCGAATGCCCAGACCGATTTTTTGGCCAGGTAGTCAACAACAGTCGCCAGGTCTTTACAGACCGGGTCGGATGATTTTTCCAGTTCAGGACGGACAGCATCAATACGCTTGAGCTGTTCCTGAATCTGTTCACGGGTCAACTGTTCGGCATTCAGTATTTCGCCGAGCAGGTTCTTGGTTTCCGCACTGCAGTTACCGTCTTTCACCAACTGGTTTGCCAGACGAATAGCGATATCATTAAATTTATCGACACACAGACGCATGCCGAATGCCAATTCCGCCGGATCTTCGAACAGCGAGTTGTTCCATGCCGGACCTCTGCCGTCGTCACGGGTGCAGTAGGGAGTGGTCGGAAGATTACCACCGTAAATCGATGAGCACCCTGTCGCGTTGGCGATTATCGAGCGTTCACCGAACATCTGGGTGGCCAGTTTTACATAGGCGGTTTCACCACATCCTGCACATGCACCACTGAATTCAAAGAGCGGTTTGACAAACTGACTTCCTTTAACCGAGTCAATCTTATAGAGACCTGGATCGGTCTCGGGTATCGTGAGCCAGTAATCCCAGTTTTTGGCTTCCCTGTCCCGAATCGGTGTTTGGGTTTCCATAACAATGGCGTCGCCCTTACCGGTCATGGGACAGTTTTCGACACACACACCGCAGCCGGTGCAGTCTTCAGGAGCAACCTGCAGTGTGTATTTCATACCCTTGAGATCTTTACCCTTTGCATCGGCTGATTTAAAATCGGTGGGTGCATTTTCAAGGTATTTGGGATCGTACGCTTTGGGGCGAATGGTTCCATGAGGACAGATGAGGGAACAGCGGTGGCACTGAATGCAGACATCGGGATTCCACACCGGAATCTGCACTGCAATGTTCCGTTTTTCATATTTCGTGGTTCCCACAGGCCAGACGCCATCGGCAGGCATTTCACTGATTTTGACGGTATGGCCTTCTTGTTTGAGCATCTTTGCAGTAACCTGTTTCACGAAATCGGGGGCATTGTCGGGCACCGGCTTGATCTCTTCGATTGGATTGGTAACTTCGCCGGAATATTCGACTTTTTCGATATTTTCGAGCGCCTTATCCACAGCATTGTTGTTCATACTGACCACTTTTTCGCCTTTTTTGCCGTAGGTATTCTGGATAGCCTCCTTAATGGCGTTGACTGCGGCGATCTGATCCATAACATTGGAAATCCTGAAAAACGCGGTCTGCATGACCACGTTAATCCGCGCACCGAGACCCAGACTGGAGGCGATGTCGACAGCGTTGATAATGAACAAATTGAGTTTCTTGTCGATAATCTGTTTCTGGACTCTTCCGGGGATATGATCCCATACCGTGTTTTTGTCGTATTGGGAAGTCAGCAGGAATGTACCGCCGTCTTCGAGATTCTGGAGCATGTCATACTTTTCGAGAAATGAGAAGTTGTGACAGGCAAGGAAATTGGCCTTTGAGATAAGGTATGGGCGGCGAATCTTGTTGGGACCGAACCGGAGGTGAGAGACGGTAATTGCACCGGCTTTTTTCGAATCGTAGACAAAGTAGCCCTGTGCATAGTTGTCGGTTTTTTTCCCGATAATTTTAATCGAGTTTTTATTGGCGCCAACGGTACCATCGGAACCCAGACCATAAAAAAGAGCCCTGAATGTCTGATCGTCTTCAACGCTGAATGTAGGATCGTATTTGATCGAATGTCCGGTAACATCGTCATTAATGCCCACCATGAAATGATTCATGGGTTTCTTCTCAGAAAGTTCATCAAAAACGCCTTTAACCATGGCCGGCGTAAATTCTGCGGAACCAAGTCCGTATCGTCCGCCGACAATTGTGGGATAGTCTTTGAACTGAGCGAGACCGTCACTCATGGCTTCGCCGATCGATGTGCGAATATCTTCGTAAAGCGGTTCTCCAAGTGAACCCGGCTCTTTTGTTCTGTCGAGAACGGCAATGCTTTTTACCGTTGATGGAAGTGCATTGATAAAAGCCTTGGTGTCCCATGGGCGGTAGAGTCGAACTTTGACCAGGCCGACTTTTTCACCGTGATTATTGAGATAGTCGACTGTTTCATGTGCAGCTTCACTGCCGCATCCCATCATAATGATAATCCGTTCGGCGTCGGGGGCACCCACATAATCGAACAGGTTATACTGGCGGCCGGCTATTTTGGCAAATCTGTCCATTGCTTTCTGGACAATTTCCGGGCAGGCATCGTAATATTTATTGACTGTTTCTCTTCCCTGAAAATAGACATCGGGGTTTTGTGATGTTCCGCGGAGGGTCGGATGGTCGGGAGTCATTGCCCGTGCTCGATGGGCTTTGATCAGATCCTCATCGATCATTTCTTTCATATCATCATAGGTTAATTCTTCGATTTTCTGGATTTCGTGAGAAACCCGGAATCCCTCATAGAAATGGATAAAGGGGATTCTCGATTCCAGCGTAGCTGCCTGAACGATCAGGGCAAAATCCATAGCTTCCTGCACACTCGCCGATGAAAGCAGGCCGAATCCTGTCTGACGGACCGCCATAACATCGCTGTGGTCGCCAAAAATCGAAAGCGCCTGACATGCAATCGAGCGGGAGGTTACATGGAATGCCGTAGGAAGTAGTTCGCCGGCAATCTTATACATATTGGGAATCATGAGCAGCAAACCCTGTGACGCAGTAAACGTGGTTGTCAGCGCTCCGGAACAGAGCGAACCGTGGACTGCAGCTGAAGCACCCGCTTCAGACTGAAGCTGCGAAACAACCGGGACTGTTCCCCAGATGTTCGTTTGATCCCGTGATGATTTTTCATCGGAAATTTCTCCTAAAGGTGATGAAGGAGTAATTGGATAAATCGCAATTACTTCATTAACCGCATGAGCCACATGGGCACATGCCGAGTTCCCGTCATGAGGAACCATTTTTCTTTTAGCCATTAGAAACTCCTGTAAGTGGAATATGGTAGATAGTCGTAAGAGTTAAACGTACCAAAATACATAGGTTGAGGAAGTCTTTTCAAGAAACCTTCTATACAAAGAAATCAAATTAATATAAAGAGAACCATTTTAACCTTCCATCTTTATTCGGCGGGGACGTCGTTACGAAATGCGAATAAACTCATGACTCCGCAGCCGAGAAGAAACATTACCACCGGAAAGGCGAGTCTGTCGGGGGAGGGGAGGATGTTCTGGTTGGTGTAAATCACCATATCATTAACAAGGGCAACCGCTCCGTCGGATTTGACATAGAGATCCAGAATAGCCATTTCCCGAAAGGGCCATAGCGCCCAGAGGGATCCGCCCATGAGGCCTATGAGGAAAGCCATGGTGGCGTCATACCAGCGGGCAAGGACCCAGGTAATCAGTTTGGCAAAAAGAAGAATACCCAGGAGCATGCCGATACTGAATATGCCCAGAAATACCGCAGCCTCGAAGGAAAAATTTTTCAGTTCGGAAATGGCGGAAAGAACGGTATAGTACTGTCCAAGCAGTATGAGCACCAGGGATCCGCTTATACCCGGCAGGGCCATGGCCGAAACAGATAAGGCACCCGATAGGGCGGCGCCCGCATAATCGATAGCAGCGTAAGTACGGATGGGACCCGAAGAACCGGCATCTGCGGCCAACTGTTCGGCATAGTACTCGGATTTGGCCTGTGCCTTGGCTGCAGGATCTACAGCGGTCGTTACATAGACAGTAAGTGCAAGGCCTGCAACAAGCGGCAGAATATGAAAGGCTTTCCATTTCTTGAGCAGCCGAAAGGGTATGATAATCGATACCAGGATAAGGCCGAAGAAAAATGCATGAGTCGGTTCGAACTGATTGGACAGAAGGTATTTCATAACCCCGGACAGTATAACAATAGCCACTGCCGCGCCAATCAGAAGACGGCCCAGAAACAAAAAATCATGCGCTGCAAGCCAGGCAATAATTTTGGAACGATTTTCCGCTTTTACCACTGCGCCCGGAATTGCGGCGGCTATCTCTTTCAGTTCTTTAATAATTCCTTTATGAAGCGTATCGAGCGACGCCATTACCCGCCCGTAGATACCAAAAACAAGCAGAAAAGTACCACCGGATACCCCTGGAATGATATTGGCCACTCCGATCATGACGCCGGTGGCGAGATCACGTATATGTGCCAGAATGTTCATCCTACTGCTCCCACCCCTGTTGGCCGACAAGGGGAACGAACACCACCGATGCAACGGAATCATGGTGCACGATACCTTCTTCGGTTCTGATATACACCTCAAGACGCTGTGATTCTCTCTGGCCGGTGGGGATTACCATTCTGCCTCCTACAGCAAGCTGTTGAGCCAATGTCTCCGGTACCGCCGGTGCTCCCGCCGTTACAATGATACGATCGTACGGGCCATGCTGAACCCACCCCCGGGTCCCATCACCGATCCGGAAAACGACATTCTGATATCCCATTTCACGCAGGCGTTTGCGGGTGGTTTCGCCAAGATCCCGGTGGCGTTCTATGGTATAAATTCGACGGGTGAACTGGGCAAGTATAGCGCTCTGGAATCCTGATCCTGTCCCTATTTCAAGAATTTTGTCATCCTGTCCAAGTTCCAGAAGCTGGGTCATCAGGGCAACAACAAAGGGTTGCGATATGGTTTGTCCCTGACCAATAGGAAGTGCATTGTTGTCGTATGCCTGCCCTCTCAGTGCCGGGTCGACAAAAAGGTGGCGGGGAACTTTGCGGAAAGCACTCAGTACCCGTTCATCAGTAATTCCTTTTGATCGTAAAATTTTAATGAGTCGTTCGCAGGCGATCTGCGGTTTCAGGTCATGCATGATGTTTGCTGTCTTTTTTCATTGCTATCCAGATTCGTAGTGTCAGCCAGATACCCGTTACAGCTTTAATCCACCTGAGGGTATCTTTCAGGTGGGAGATATGGCTCTGTGTTTGAAAATATAATGTCTGCACATTCACGTTGCCGATTGGAACCTTGTTGTGGCATGCCTTTAAAATAACTTCGGTCTCCATCTCAAAGCGGGGGCATTCGATTTTTATACTTTTTAGAAAGAATGACGCATAGGCGCGGTAGCCACACTGACTATCTTCAACTTTTGTCCCGCAGAGCATATTGATAATTCCCGAGGTCAGGGAATTTGAGAGTATACGCTCGATCGGCATGACGCCCGGCTTTCGGCTCCGCGATCCGATGATTATTCCCGCCGATGAATTACGCACTATAGCCTCCAGAAATTTTGGAAGATCTTCAACCGCATGCTGTCCGTCGGCATCCATGGTTATAATCCATTTATTCTTCCTTTCGATTAATGCTGCAAAACCGGTTGCAAGAGCACAGCCTTTTCCCTTATTTGAAGGATGGGATATATATTGGATTCCGAGCGATCGGCAGACCCTCTGAGTAGTATCGGATGAACCGTCGTCGACAACAAGGATTTGACCGGCAGGTGCCCGCTCCATAAGTTTCGGGAGAAAAATTTTCAGAGAGTCGGCGGCATTGTAGGCCGGAATACAGAGTGCAATATCCCCGGGCCAGGTATCAGGCGAGGAGTTCATCGTGACAAGGTTTCCTGGATAAGGTGAGATATTCGGTCGCCGCTATTTTCGGTGGTATCACTTTCGGAAAAAAAAATCGGATCATGGAATGTGATGTCAATCCGGGAAAAAGGTTTGGGAATAACGAATCTGTCCCACGAATTCAACCGCCATGCCGAGTGCACGACCGCCGTAAGCGGAACCACGGGAGCCCGGGCCATCAATGCAATATGAGCGATGCCGGGTTTAACTATTTCCGGAGGACCTTTGGGGCCGTCGGGAACAAGGACAATATTCTTATTTTTGTTCAGCAGGCGTACGCATTGCCTGAGTGCTGCAATTCCTTTCCGGCTCGATGAACCCCGGATCGTATGCTGGCCCCACCGGTGGGCAAGGGCTGTAGCCATATCGCCATCCCTGCTCGCAGAAACGACGGTCGTCATATCGCAATTACGAAATCCATAGGCAAAAAAGAGAATGTTGGCATGCCAGAAACAGTAAACAGTTCTCTGAACCGTCGAAAAGAGCGGATTGGTATCACGGTTTCCCGAAAAAGAATATCGCCAGGTTTTTCCCAGTAACGAAAAAAGTGCCCAGGAGAAAAAACCGACAAGCTCTGTTGATAAAGAATTTTGCATCTATTGAAAATAACGTTTATTCAGGCCTGAACGGAAAATATTTATTTTATCATCCCGAAATTGCCCCATTTCAGTCTCTCTGGTGGCTGATTTATTCGTCCGGTGGCTGCGGCTCTCGAAGCCACCGTCCGAAATCCACGCTCAGGACGCCATTTCCTGAAACAGGGACGCAAAGAGCGGTTCACGCCGCAGGTAGCTGACTTTATACTGACTTTCCCGAACCATATTTTTTACCCGGAGTTTCTCTTTCAGCAGATCATACGAGTTTTTTGGAAGCACGTTGAGTTCCGGCAGTGATAATCGTTCGGAGCCACGTTTTGTTTTCCACTCGGGGTTGATTTCGGTAAGAACCCGGTCGACGGCGCCTATGAACCTGTTTTTGTTTTCCGGAGTAGGGGAGGCGGCAAATTCGGCATAGAGCGTGTAAATCATTCTGTTTTCATCACAGATCATGGTGAAAAATTCGACCGGCATTGCAAGGTCTTTTGAAACCCGTTTCGTTGCCATAATGATCTGTTCTTCAGAAAGTTTTTCTCCCGTTAAACTGGTGATTCCCTGTCCTTTGTACATAAATTTAAACAGTGGCGCCTGGTTGTAAAAACCGGTGATTTCAACAACATCGTTAATATCATACCGGTAGAGCCCGCTCAGGGTGCTGAATGTAATGAAATAACGTTTTCCTTTCTCGACTTCCCATGCATTGAGAACGGAGGGATGCAATGTGTCACGCTCATCCTCGGGAATGAATTCGAAATGGTAGGCTGCGCAGGGAAGGAGTGATGATTCCCAGTCGTTTTCGAGCGTAACGGCGCGGGCTTCACTGGCAAAATAACCGAATTCCCGTATGACCGTTGATTCGGGGTAATAACCGTCGAGTTTGGGGATAACAAGCGAACAATTCCCCTGCGTCCAGGTGTTGACGCATGCGAGGTTGGGCCAGTAGTGCCCAGGCCGGAGGTTGTCTCCGTGTTCTTTCAGAATTTGTTCCAGTTCTGCCGCGCGCGCAGGCATGGGAGCAAGACCGAGCAATGCTTCTTCTCTGTCATCAGGACCGATACTTTCCACAACATCATCTCGAAGGGTCCCGTCACGAATATCTTTTACCAGGTCGGTATAGTTATCCATTACCACCTGGTGGATTTTGAGAAGGGACGACGGATTCGCCGAGATAATGTAGGTGATATTTTTAGCGAGCGCAAAGCGGAGAAGGCCGTAATATTTTTTCATGTAATCTTCGATAGTCATGATCGGATAGGGGACCGAATAGAGACTTTTAAGAATGCCCGGGATGTTTTTGTAGGTCAAACCTGAAATCGAACCGCAGGGGGCGCCGTCCGCAACAGTACCTTCAACCGGCGAGCCGACCAGTGAAAGATTGGCGCCGTTCCAGATTGACGGATTGTCATGAATACACTTGTACAGCCACGCCCGGGAGAGACTTTTGAGTACTCTGTCGAATTCATACTTACTTACCGGTATGAGCTTGGGTTTGTCGGTCGTGCCGCTCGTTGTGTTGTAAAGGATGGGTTTCCCGGGAAAGAGGACGTCGTTTTCACCCTGCTGCATGCGGTCGATATAAGGCGCGAGTCCGTTGTACGAACGGAATGGGACGGCTTTTCGGTAATCATCGATTGTTCGTAGTGATGAAAACCCGTGGTCCCGGCCAAATCGGGTGTTTTTTCCCTGTTTGATGATTTCTTTGAAGATCGTTTCCTGGGCGATACGAACGTTTTTGCTCGATTCAATAATTTTCTTTAATTCGGGTTTACCTCCGAGGGAGAGTACTGCTTTTTTCAGCCATACCGGGCTCATAGAAATCTCCTGGTTCTTGAAAGAGTGCTCCGGCATCCAGCAATAATACCGGATTTGCCGATATCCGGACTGGTTTTATGCCGCTTTCCGGCGGGATTCTCAATCTTTTTTCCGAAAAGTATCATGAAACCATTTCAAATAAGTTACATAATATATGTATACGGTGTCAATGTATTAATACTACTCCGATTATTCGGCGTCGGCAATGATTTTTTCCCCCTGAGCCGGCAAAGCCGGAAAGCGTTTGATGACGAGATCAAGATTCTTGAGAATGATTCTCTGGTGGGGGAACCGCATAGCGTTTCCCCCTGGTCTGAGTTCCCGATTACAATCGGGATCTCAGACGCACCCCCTCCAGCAAGGGCGGCCGCGCTATGTTGGGCGCCTG
>WJLZ01000113.1 GCA_014728215.1 Chitinivibrionales bacterium | reverse complement strand
GTTATAATCTGTCCTAAAACGAATGACGCCGGTTTGGACGCATTAGTCAATACATTGTCTCCTGCTGAAGCAGAGGAGATGCAAAATCTGATTGATAAGGAGTTTTCTAAAATTGGGGGCTTAGGGGGGCTTGGGGTCAAATCTCGAATTGATGAATTGCATTGATAAAAAAAACAAAATTTGCTGATAATACCGAAAGACAAATTCGGAGGTGAATATAAAGAAAAATTTTCCAGTAATTATTGAGATGATAAAAACGACGTATACATTGTAAGTTGTCCGGTTATTCAGGGACGTCACATTTACGGATATACCATTGAAGAGGCAATGGAAAACATCAGGAAAGCGATCATTGTCAGTTATTAGGAAGATCAGTCGCCGCCTTCGAATGCATTTATCGGTAATCGGGATATTGAGATGGCTCTCTCATGAGTACGGTTCCTGCATGGATGCGCGCACATCCATGGAATTACAAGCAGGCGCTCATAGGATAATTGAATAAAACGTTATGAGCAGGCAATGGCGAATAGAGTACGAAGGGGCACTACACCATGTTCTTTCCAGAGGAAATGGAAGGCATGAAATATTCCTCGATGATGAAGACAGAAACGAATTCATCGACCTGATGAAGGAAACATCCGAAAGGTTCGATCTGGATTTCTACACATATGTCCTCATGGGGAACCATTACCACTTTCTGATGAAAACCAGGCGGGCGAATCTGTCAAAGAGCATGCAGTGGTTCGGGGCCACATACACGAGAAGGTTCAATCTCCGCCATAAAAGGAGCGGGCATCTCTTTCAGGGACGGTTCAAAAATTTCATAGTTGAAAACGACGAATACCTCCTCCGGCTGTCGTGCTATATTCACAGAAATCCGATAAGGGCCGGAATCGTGAAAAGACTTGCCGACTATGAATGGAGCAGCTATCCGGCATATGCCCACGGAGAAGGAAACCATGAATGGCTCGACACAGGGCCGATATTGTCCCAATTCGGTGGGCCCATCAGCGTCAGGAGAAAGAAATACAGGGAAAAAGTTCAGCGCTATTCCGGCGAAGAGGAAGACCTGTGGAAAGATTTCAATCATGGGCTGTTCCTGGGATCCGCCGGATTTGCCGATGAAATCCGGTCTAAACATCTTCCGGAGGAATGGCACAAGGAGAAACCCCAGCAGCGTGAATTGAAAAAGAGCATCGATCTCGAAATGATCCTTCAAAAGGCCGGAAGGATTGTCGGCCGCAATTTCGATAATATGAAAAGGCCGGGCAGATTGTACGGGGAAGATAAAATCAATCGGGATTTTCTGATTTTTATGTTGTGGGAAACGGGGATGTATACGAATGAAGAGATCGCTGTAAATTTCGGCCTGTCGTACTCATCCGTCAGCAAGGCTGTTTCGGCGTTGCGGAAACGATTTATGGAGGATGAGCCGTTGCGGGGGCGATTTGAAGAGATAAGGGATCAATTCAAGAATGACCCTCTTGACTCGATGGCGTTTAATCAACAGTCGCGCAGGTTGGGCTGAGGAACGAAACCCAATAACTAAACTGAAAAGGCAGGTGAGATAAATAATGGAAACTGTCAATCAATTGGCCGAGAAAGCGCTTCCACCGGCCGAACGCATTCGACTGGTGGAAGCAATTTTGTACAGCCTTGATAAGGCGAATATCGATATCGAGCAGGCCTGGAGCGCCGAATCTGAGGCTCGATATAAAGCATACCAAAAAGGAGAGCTTGAGACAGTCGATTGGGATGATATCAAAAAGAGGTATGAAGGTTGAAAGCTCGACTTGTTTCCGTAGCGTGTATTGAACTGGGTTAAGGGATAAAATATTATAATCATAAGTAAATCTTTTCAATGTTGGGTTTCACTGCGTTCAACCTATCCTACAGTACCGGATGCTGTAAACGGAGACTGGCTATTTGAAAATATTCGAAATAATCTGGCCGCAAGATAGAATAGATCACATTGCGGAACACGGCATCACACCTGATGAAGTCGAAGAAGCCTGCTTTGATTTACCAATGGTTTTGAGAGGAAAAACCCAAGGAGAAAACCCTGTTTATTATGTTCTCGGAGAAACGGATGCCGGGAGATATTTATTTTGTGTTATCATTTCATTTCCTGATGGAAACGGATATCCTGTAACAGCAAGAGATATGACTAAAAATGAAAAACAAAGATACAAAAAATGGAGAAAAATATGATACAAAAAGCAATACCAGAGAGCGATTCCATTAAAGAATTGGCTCAATTTTGGAACACACACGATTTAACGGATTATGAGGATCAACTGGAAGTGGTTACTGACACCGTATTTGAACGAAAAACAACGATAAAGATCGATTTACGGATTGATGAGGCAGAAGCCATTCAAAAAATAGCCCAAGAAAAAGGAATACCGTTTCCAACTCTTGTACGGGAATGGATTCTTGATAAAATTCAGGCAGCATAGATTACGAATGAATTCAAAAACCATCCCAATCATGGACTGACAAAAATAATTCGTATTTTACTTTTCATTAAAGAGCATTGTCAGGTTTTATTAACCAGGAGATTTACCATGTCTGAACTGAATATAAACCTGTCTTCTCCTGAAATCAGAAGACAGGGCTGGCATGCGTTGATGACTCAATTAGGGGCTGCCGGAACACTTAAATTCATGATGGAATACAACCAGGGGGAAGGAGATTATACCAAATCCAGGCTGGAAATGTTTCAAAAGTTGACCGTGAAAGAACTGATGCAAGATATGAAAAAGGAAGGTTTTATTAAAACGTAAACGATTTGGCGGACTATAATGATCAACTGGAAGTGGTTACTTGCACCGTATTTGAGCGCAAAACAACGATAAAGATCATTTCAATCGTATCCCGGATACCACCGCCCTATCTCCGAAAAAACAGAGAACAGGCCAGTTGTATGCTGTTCTCGGAACATCAACGAGTCAAAGCGGGATCAAATATTTTTTTAAAAATTCAAGCGGTATAAGTCGTGGGCGCTCGCCTTATCGGTATTTTGAGATTGCCTTGGTCCCGGTCTGAATGGTACCTTCACCAATGTGAAAACCGTAACCGTCGATGTCGAGAAAGGCCACACCCACCGGACGGAGTACCAGTTCAACGAACTCTTCCGTATCG
>WJLZ01000112.1 GCA_014728215.1 Chitinivibrionales bacterium | reverse complement strand
TCGCCTGACAGAGCGAGGGCTGACGCCGCTGAATATCGAGGAGCTTAATTTTGACGGTACCCGGAAAAATGAGAGCTATATCGAGAAGATCAACAATGCGCTGCTCAAGTACCAGACCCGGGTGCCCTATAAAACGGTTGTATTTTTTACCCGTCAGTTGGCGACCATGGTCAATGCCGGGGTACCGATCGCCCACGCGCTCGACCAGCTTGCTACTGCCGAAAAACCCGGATTCTCAAAAATCCTCCACGCCATAGCAGACGATATCGCCATGGGAAGCGCATTTTCCGACGCTATTGCACGTCACCCCGGGGCATTCGACGATGTCTATGTCGCCCTGGTACATTCCGGTGAGGTCTCGGGGTCCCTGGACCGGGTGCTGGAAGAACTCGCTACGTATATGGAAAACGTGCAGGCCATGAAAGAGAAGGTCAAGGGCGCCATGCGGTATCCGATTTTTATCGGAGGATTTGTCGCACTCCTTATTACCGCAATTTTATGGAAACTGGTGCCCATATTCGAAAACCTCTATGCCAGCTTTAATGCATCGCTCCCCGTGCCCACCCAGATTTTAATAAATATATCCAATGTCATTCGGTACAATGGGTTGAAATTTGGGGGTGGAATAGTGGTGATTACAGCAGGGTTCATTATCGGGATGAATCATAAAAAATTTAAAAGATTTGTTCATAAATGGATTCTCTATATCCCTGTATTCGGTGAGATTTTACGAAAAAACATTCTGGCCCGTTTCTGCCGTACCATGGCGGTTCTTCTCGGCGCCGGCACCCCGATTCTTCAGGCAACCGAAATCGCCGGCGCGGTGGTCGGCAACCGGGTTTACTCGGAAAGTCTTGAACGGGTTTTCGTACGTCTTCGCACCGGCGAACTGCTCAGCCAGGCCCTGGCCGCCACCGGGATGTTCCCTGTGCTGATCTGCCAGCTCACCTCCACCGGTGAAGCCGCCGGGCGTATCGAAGATCTCCTGGGAAAGGCCGCCGATTTCTATGAACGGGAAATCCGGGTCACCGTCGATTCCCTGGCGGCAATTATCGAACCGTTTTTAATTATTATACTGGGAGGCGTTGTAGGACTTATTTTAATAGCACTCTATTTTCCGGTTTTTACGCTGGGGAAACTGATGAGATATTAGCTTGATATAATTAAATTAGTTTTATCGGAAAATTTTGAAATGAATAATTGAGAGTGTTTGAAACGAAAGGAGGAGAGTGGCGAAGAAATATATCACTAAAAATCATCCTGAATTTTCATGTACAAAAATGTTTCAACCTGAAATTTAAATTTATGGAGAGGTGTAATTATGAAAAAGTTGTCCCTCAGGAAAAATGAAGGGTTCACCCTTATCGAAGTTATTGTCGTTGCGGTTATTATCGCTGTTCTGTCTGCTGTTGCTATTCCGTTGTATAACGGATATATTCGGGATTCACGGCAAAGAACTGCAGAAAATGTTGCTGGATCGTGCGCCAGTTTTATTGGCACAGCCTGGGCAACCCTTGGCGATGAGTTTACCGATAGGTGCCAGGTAAGGACAAGTGAAGGCGGTTCGGATGCAGATATTGTCACCGATACGTGGTATACCAGCTCAGAATCTGCTGACCCAGCAACTTCTATTAGATTTGTAACACTTAATGATGACGAAGATGAGGTGGAAAATTATTTCATAGTTCCAACAGATATTGCTGTTATGGTTGATTTAGGTGCCAATACTGTTGTTGCGCGACATGCAAAAGATACCGACAATACATTAACTCAGGCATACCATTTTCGAGCGAATACTACACCTACTCAAACTAATCCTTAAGGGCATTAAATATAGTGGGGGTGAGAGTTGCTGTTAGATAATAATATGAAAAGCTCAACGGGTTTTTCGCTTATAGAAACAATTGTTGTTGGAGTTATAATTGCAATACTGGCGGCAATATCTTTTCCTCTCTATGATGGATATGTTGCTAAAAGCAATAGAGACAGATTACACAACATTGTCTTATCGGCAAAAACGGCGGCAAACACTCATTTCCGCAAGACCGGAACTCATCCGGATTCCGCGGACCTGAATCTGTTTTTTGATGATGAAAATGATTTTGAGGTGTCGGTTGATGATGAAGCCAGGAGCATAACCATACGCGACATTTCAGATCCGGACAACGTTATTGAAGAAACTGCACATTATTAAGGCGAGAACAGGGTTGATCTTTTGTAGTTCAAAAAAAAATGATACAGGATTCACTCTTGTTGAGATGCTCGTAGCTTCCTCGGTTTTCGCAATCGGTATTATCGGCTTCATCGCCCTTGTTGCCAAGGGGCGTGAGCTTGATGTTGGCGACCGTCACCGGAGGTTGGCGCGCTATTTGATCGATTCCTGTTTTGAAGACCCTGCATATAGTTTTGCAAATTATGCACATCTTGAAGACCTTGAAAATGATTACGAGCGTATTCTTGATGAGCGCCGGCCTGATACGACGGGTGATGAACTTTTGTGTACTTTGCTGGTTGTTGTGACTGATTCATCGGTTTATCCTGAGGTAGGAGGTTCTGCTGTGGATGTAAAAAAGATCCGGGTTTCCGCTTACTGGCTCGAACCGGAGGGGTTTGATACCTTGACGCTTGAAAAATGGATAACCGGTATCCCATGAACGATACCAGGGGCGTCACGCTCGTTGAAGCGGTGACGGTGGGGATTATTGCCGCGGTTGTGGGCGGGGTTACCTGGTCTTTCCTGGGCATGTATTCCGGAGAAATCAGCGACGGCACGATTGCATCCCGGATGCAGATGCAGGGGGAAAATATTATTCAGCAGATTGCGCGGGACGTCCGCCGGGGAAGTCTTGTTCTGGATTCAAGTGAAACGGTGGGCGCATCCGGCGGTGATACAACGACAAGAAATATCTATGTATGGGACACCCTTCCCCCGGGCGGCGCCGAGGTTGTCGCCGGTTATTCCCTTGCGGATTCAATCCTTTATGAATACGATACCCTTGGCGATACCATGAAATTGTTTTTTATCGGTGAAGATACCATCATGAAAGTTGACATGGCGAGCGGTTTTCATCTCGATGTCACCCGTAAAACCATCAATGCCGATTTGAGAATAAAAGCCCTGTACAATAAAAAGGACTTTCTTATGCCGGTAAAAGGGAGCTTCAGGTGCAGAAACTAAGGATGAATATCAGAAAGACGATAAAAAACAATGGCGCCTCTGCCCTGGTAGGAGTCGTTGCCGTTACCATGCTCATGGCTTTCGGCGCAACTGCCCTGCTGCAGGTAGGCGCAATATCGTCGAATAATGAAATAGAATCTTTTCTGGATACACAGGCGAGACTGGCCGCCGAGTCGGGCGTTTTACTGGGCGCAGCATGGATTAAAACTGCCGATAATGACCTCTTTCCCGAGGATTCTTCGGATACCTCGACGATATTTGAAGCGGTACCTTTACATGCCTTTGAAGCCAGGGTCACTGTTCGGAGAATTACTGCTGC
>WJLZ01000111.1 GCA_014728215.1 Chitinivibrionales bacterium | reverse complement strand
TCATGAAGTCGGTGGGCACGGGCGTTATACCCGATCCAGATACCTCCTCCCACCAGAGCCGCCGCCCCAAAACCGATTCGAGCCGGCACAATCCATTGCTTTTTTTGGACAACCGAATCACTCACGAGACGGTCAATTTCCGGATCAGGCTTTTGGGGCGCCGTATCCGTCACCAGCGAAAAAGGTTTTTTATCTTCCACAATAACGGTCGAATCGCCCAGGGAGAGATCCGCGTTACCGTTATCATTAAAAACACAGTTTTTAACACTCAGTTTTTCCAGGGTTTCAGGGATTTTCAGGCCGAATGTACTGTGACTGATTCTCACATATTCAAGCGTAATGCTGTCGGCCGAACGTTTAATGTCAATGCCGTTCCAGTCAAAAGGCTGAGGATCATCCTCCCGTTCACTTACCGGACGGTCGTTCATGGATGTGAAAACAATCGGCTCGGAGGGCTCGCCTTTGCATTCAAGATTGCCTTCAACAATCAACCCGCCAAAACGTTTAAACCGGATAATCGAGCCGGGTGCAAAGGATAAAGTTCGTCCTCGCTTAACAATAATATTATTTTCGACAATATATTCAGCTTTTTCGTAGGCGCCGTCCTGTTCGCCGGTTAGTTCGATATCATCCAGGGCCTTGCCGGGCGCAATACCGAGCAGGAGAGTAATAATTACCGGGAAATAAATTTGAGAATGGGTAAATTTTAACATACTTTGAACTGAACAGGCATACCCCTGTCTTCAGAGATTGCCGAATTGGTGTATTATTATATTGATGAGAAAATAATCTAATACCGATTTCTCACACCAAAATTATTACTAATTATATTGAAGGGCATACCACAAGCACCCCTCTGTTTGTCGGAGCGGCATGTGCATTTTTCTTGAAATATGCTGTTTCAGATGGGTAATATGATAGTATTATGTCGAAAAACGACCGAAAGCCACCGACGGATTCTACCGATATCTCCGAAAGCAGACCGCTTCCCCTGGTAGGATCGATCATGCCCAAGCCCCATGAGTGTGTAGGTGAACTGCGGGTGCTCAAGCATATCGATTCCGGCGGGACGGCGGTTGTTTACAAGGCGATACATGAACAGCTTGAAGTTGTCCGGGCAGTGAAAATGCTCAAGCCGGAATCCATGGTGGGCAATAGTAAACGACTGCGTACTGAAGCAAAGATTTCGGCGAATCTTATTCATCCAAATATCGTGCAGATATATAATGTCGGTTTATGGAAAAATACCATTCCCTTTATTGAGATGGAATACATTGACGGCTGGTCGCTGAAAGATTTATTGTTTGAGCGGGGGAAACTGCCGGTACCGGTTGCGCTTTCGATCGCAAGCATTATTTCCCGGGCACTGGACTATGCTCATCGACAATCGGTAACTCTCTATGGAAAAAAGTATAATGGTCTTGTACACCGTGATATCAAGCCGGGAAATATCCTTATTGCGCAGGACGGGACGGTCAAGCTTGCCGATTTTGGGATAGCGCGACCGGGTGAAACCAGCATTCATACGGCAAGCTCCGAAATAATGGGAACCTATGCTTATCTCAGTACCGAACAGATTGACGGTCTTGTTCTTGATGCCCGTACCGATATTTATTCGCTTGGAACCGTTCTCTATGAAATGATTACCGGGCTGAAGTGTTTTCCCCAGGAGTCGCTGGGAGCGCTTGTCAAGGCAAAGACCAACGGCATGTACCGGCCGGTCAAAGAGCCGGTTCCTCAAATATCTCCGAAAGTCACGGCGCTTATCAATAAATGCATCGAGGTCGATAAGGAGAAAAGGCTTCCGAATGCGGCGGAATTATGTGTCGAGCTTGAATCACAACTTTCCCTCTATAGCGACAAACCGGCGTCGTTGATCGTCGAGGAATATATCAATAATCCCCGGGAGAGCCATACGCAATTTTTATCAAAGCAGAAGATCCATTCAAACAAGAGTTTTATTACCCTTTATGTGGGAACAATTGTTGCAGCGGTGGTACTGATTCTTGGTTCACTGAAGATCTTTGATATCGTTCAAAAAAAGACGCATCCTCCGGACACTCAGGGGATTGGGGAAAAGAAAGCGGTCGAGCAACCCCGGGGGCAGGAGACCGTAAAATCTCCGCCGCCTGAAGCGTCGTCTTCATCTCGAGTTCAGCCGAAATCTTCATCACAGTCTACCGTCACGAGAAAAAGACCGGTCAGTTCCGCCTCATCCCAGGCCGATTTTCAGAAAGGACTTGATTTATTCAGAAAGGGAGACCATAAAAAAGCGATACCTCTGTTGGAAAAGGCGCTCCTTCAGGAACATCCATCACCACTCAAAAAAATAATCCGACTTCGGCTGCTGGAATCATATTACAATACCGGTAATTTTTCCAGGGCCTATAAGCTTTCCAGGGAAAAAATCATCAACGACGGTCATTTTTATCTTTTGCAGGGAAAGATATTGTATCAGACCGGTCGCTATCGGCAAGCGCAGGAAGCGCTTATAAAAGCCCAGAGTGTGCCGTCACATTTCAGCCGGACAACACAGCAGGAAGCAGTATATGAATGGGCAAAAACTCATGATATGATTTATCGGAAAAAGCCTAATCTCAATAATAAAAACGCTGCCCTTCTGGCATGGAAAAAATATAAAAAAGCTTTTTGCAGCACTATCTCGTCGAAAAACTGCAAAAAAGCCGAGGAACGAATCACCCGGCTTTCGCAATGAATATTCGGCTTTTTGTACAAGTGAGTGTACCGCCGGTTAGACGGGGAGTTTATATCGACGGAGGGCAAAACGGACGATGCGGTCTATGAGGTCGTTATAACAGATTCCAATTTTCTCCGCTGCTTCGGCAACCTCTTCTCCATAGGCGATATCAGGATTGGGATTAACTTCGAGAATATAAACTTTATTGTCGGGCGTTAAGCGCACGTCGATACGCCCGTAATCCTGCACTTGAAGAATATGATATGCCTTTTTGCAGGCCCGGGCGATGATGTCGCGAGCAGAATCGTCGAGTTTGGCGAACCCGAAGGTGATATTCCATTTTTTTTGATATTCCTGGTTCCATTTAACCCGATAGGTTGCCAGTACCGGTCCTCCTTCGTCGCTACTGCCGAAATAGAGTTCCCGCGGGGGCAAAACGGCCAGGCGGCGATTGCCGATGACGCCGACATATAATTCTCTGCCTTCGATGTATTCTTCGGCGATGACCGGTTGGTTCCACCGCTCAAAAACCATTCGTGCTCTCTCCTCCAATTCAACGATATCCTTAACCAGCGAGGCGTTGGAAATGCCCTCGGAACCGTCTTCATATAACGGTTTGACAACTAAAGGAAAATGCAATGATTTAGGAATTC
>WJLZ01000110.1 GCA_014728215.1 Chitinivibrionales bacterium | reverse complement strand
GGTCAGGATGGACGAGTGACAGATCCCGGACCGATAGTGGAGTTTCTCGATAAGACAGGTGACGGCCCTCATGATTATGAAGCATGGTGTTCTGAGTTCGTTTGCTGGGCTTATAAAGCGTCGGGATACCCGTTGGAAACAAGTTCGGGGGGGTGGATGATCGGTGGATCATCAAGCCTGCGGGCCTGGTTCGAAGCAAGAGATCGATGGGTTTCACATACTTCGGCAGACTGGAATACCTTTGTTCCGGCTACCGGAGATTATATCAGATACGATTACAACAACGGTGCCGGGGGGCATAGTGCAATTGTCAGAGATGTTTCGGCTGATGAGGATACATTGTATACTGTAGAAGGAAACTGTGGTAACAAGGTAAGGACCTATGCAAAAACCCAATGGCGTGATTTCAGTGTACGTGAAATCGACGGCTTCGGCCGCATGAGCGGATTTGTTGCAACCGTTTGGTAGGAAAAATATAGAAAATTACACTCGTGACAACAAAAATTATACAAGTTTTCCTCTCCTTTTTCGCCTTAGCGGTGTCGGCGCTTAAAGCAGGATCCCCAGTCCTGCTAGCCGGCACCGTTTTTTATTATTTCAGGCTGAGGAGTAAACAGCGAATGAGATATATGCCGCAGGCAGTGGCCGATTCACAGCGGTCACAAATAGCAAGGTGTTTTATACTATAGTAAGAATTGGTGTTCGGATTAAGGCTCTTAGAGCGGGATCGTTACTCAGTCAAGACGCGTCCCGCTTTTTCTTTTTAAGGCCGTTATGTTGTTATACGGTTTTTCTCCCAGCGCCCCTGGGAAACCCGATTCCACTAGGTGCGGAGCAGGACAGCGCAGCGTAAAATGCTTACCGGCAATGCCGGTATGGATAAGCTCTGTGGTGGGGGTATTCGTTTTTTGGTTAACGTATTGTCGACATGACGGCAGAGAGGAGCCGGATCCGTTTGCGATAACCTCATCGCCGGATCGATTTGGTATCACCCCGGGGGCTGGAAAGCTTATGCCATAGGCACAATCAGAGCGGTTAACGGAAAGAAAAAAAGAAATGCCCGGAAAGAGGGGGGGCGTGAAATAGTTCTTCCGGGCATTGCAGATGTGCCTTTGTAAGGAGATTTTCCTTAGAATGGTGGGCTGAAGATGTCTTTAAAATACACATTTATCTGTTGTGATCGTATGAGAACAAGATTAGTTTATTGTAAGAATGTAAGCCCCTGATTTTTTTGCCGTTATTGCTGCAGGCTCACTTTTGGTATTACCCTCTCATCTATGGAAGTTTGTACACGATTTCAGGCCTGAATTTGTGATTATGGCAATTTTTATATTTTTTTCTTGACAATACAAATTGCCGCTTGTTATTTATAGGGGACCTTCTGGTGCTATGGGTTTTTCCAATTAAGCTCATTTAGTTCATCGTTGCACTCAATTATATTTAGAGGTACAGGCTTATTAAATCATGAATAATAATATTTGCTTCGGGCATATAAATGTGTTTCCTTTCATGGCCAGGATTCTAATCTGTTTCTGGTTGATTTCTTTTTCTTCAAGTGCACAGTGGGAGGAATCCTACGGAGAAGCACCGTATCAGGATATTGACAGTCAAATGGTCACACCGTTCGATTCTTCAGAGGAAATATCAGATTCTTTTCATGAAGAACCGTCAATTCATTTTGAAATGGAAGAGCCTCCGGCGCCTGTTGTTAAATATGCATTTTTGACACTTTTTTCCGATCCATCAGGGGCAACGGTTTATATCGATGATATAGAAAAGGGGGTCACCCCATTTCATGATTCGACAGTGGTTCCCGGAAAACATACCATTACGCTGAAGAAAAAGGGGTATAAATTATTCTCAAAAACCATGGATTTTGTGTCTGAGGATAAGAAAAAAATAACTGTCCGCCTTGGCACACAAAATGGTTTTATTACCATCTTGAGCGCACCTTCCGAAGCGGAGGTAAATATTAACGATAAAAATGTCGGCACTACACCAGTGGTGGACCGGCCACTTAAGCCCGGGACCTATTCAATCAATGTTTCAAAGGAAAACCACAGGGATTATTCCCGGAAAATTCTGATAAACCGGCGGATTCATGATACGCTCCGATGCGAACTCATGTCTGAGGCGACTATCGATTCAATTACAAAGGTGCGGAAAAAGAAATTGCGCATTTTCAGGCATATATCTATCGGTACTGTTGCCGGTATTGTTACTGTCGCCGGGATCAGGGCAAATAATCAATGTCGGGATGCCCTGTCAAGGGAGGAGGGAGCAAAAGAGAGCTACCAGAAGGCCGGTTTGACAACATCGCAATTTGATTATTTCTGGAAGGAATATTCTTCGGCAAAAGCAGATGCGAATAAAAAAATTAAAAAACGTAATCGGCGGTATATAATTTCCGGCATTCTATGGACCGGCTTTGCGCTTTCAATTGCCTTTTAATACCGCATAGATTGTTTTATTCTATGAAACCAGATCCATCAATGATAACACGTTTACTAAAAATATTACCGCTGTTCGTCTTGGTTATTTTTTCTCGTTGTGCGTTCAGGGATGGAGATGAGATCGGAAGATCGAATCCTTATGACCCCCATGGTGACAACTGGACAATTAATTCTGTTCCCAGGGCGAATGCTGATCTGGAAAACAATCCCTTATGGGCCGATTTCAATTTTGATGATTCAACAGGAACTGTCGAGGCCACTCTCTATATACTTGATGCCAATGAAGATGCCGATACAATCAGTATCCAGGCCTATGCAGGCACTGAGCTTGCCGACATGCGTCCGGTTATGGGGGTCAGAGATTCGGTAGTATCTTTTGACAGTCTCCAACCGGCAACAAAATACTATTACCGGATCACGATAACCGATTCCTGGGACAGCAGTACGGTAATCGCCGGTTCCTTTATCACCCCCGAGGGCATACCTCCTCATCCTCCACGGTATTTCGATATCAATTCATATACGAATTATATCCAAGCACAGTTTACCTGTAACAACGGTCAGGCGGTCTGTCTGTATCGTTCCGCGTACCCCTACGGTCCATATCGAAAAATTTGGGAAGAGGATTATCTTCCCTGTCCTACATACTCAAGCTATTATTCATATTACGACACTGTTTCCGATTATAAAATGTATTATTACCAGATCGCAGCTTACAATCAATACGGCGCGGCGCGGGTAAACGACACTCTCACTGGTAAAAGGCGCTCTACGGCTGTTTCACGACCGTCAAGTATTAACGTTTCCTACCTCGATTCGACCCGGATTTCAGTTGAATGGTACGCCTATTCAACCGGTTATTCATTTGAAGTGTACCGTTCGGATAAGAAAGACGGCTTGTATGTGCTGGTAGGGACAACACAGGGCGATTCATACATTGATACGGTAGATAGGGCACTTACCTGGTATTACAAAATTGCAGCGGTAAACAAATCAGGGGTAAGCAGTAATTTCAGTCCGATTGCTTATCCTGCCCTTCCCGCACGCCCCTCTTCTTTCAACGCCACGGATGGTACCTATTCCAGTTATGTTTACCTTGGCTGGTATTCGGTTTCCGGTGCCCGGGAATACAAAATCTATCGAGCACAGTCCGAATCAGGGCTCATGGATGCTCCGGTACTCGCCGTTACCCAGACTACCACCTACAAAGATTCTGTATCGTCCGGGGATACCTACTATTATCAGGTATCGGCTGTAGACAATATGGGAAGAGAGGGGGACAGAAGCTATCATGATGATGGATATTTGAAGCGGCTCTCCAGGCCTTCGTACTTTTCGGCGACCAAAGGCACCTATTCAACGCACATCCGTCTTACATGGTACCAGGTAAGCGGGGCAGTGGGGTATATCATTTTCCGCGCAGAGTCCTCATCAGAACTCGATACCATTGCCCCATTCGATACCATTGCCACCAGCAGCTATAACGATACGGTTTTAACCACCGACACCTGGTATTATGAAGTTGCCGCCTTTGATTCTCTGGGCAGAATCGGTGGGCGGAGCTACAGCGAATATGGATTTGCACGACGTCTGTCGGCTCCCAATTATTTTTCTGCAAGCAACGGTACTTACTCTTCCCATATTCATCTTTCCTGGAGATCGGTGTCCCATGCCAAGGGATATTATCTTTATCGGGCCGAATCATCGGAGCGCCTTGATACCATTACTCCATTTGATACTGTTTTTTCCTTAGGGTATAACGATACTGTTCCTACTGCCGATCATTACTATTATAATGTTGCGGCTTTTGACACTTTGGGACGGGCCGGTTCACGAAGCAGTTCCAACTCCGGCTACCGGAAAGGACTTTCCGCACCTGATGATGTTATTGCTTCCCGAAATACCTATGATGACTATATACGAGTATCCTGGAGATTGGTATCCGGAGCCGAGAAATACTATCTCTATCGTGCCGATTCGGTTAATGTCGATTATTATCTCATCGATAGTACCACCCAGTTATTCTATAACGATTCGGTACCAAAAAAAATTAACTATTACTATCGGGTAGCAGCTGTAACCCCGGATGGGTTGGCAGGCAGCAAGAGCAATTATACGCTCGGTTATCTCAAGCGTCTCAAAGTTCCATCTTCGTTTTTAGCCAGCAATGGAACCTATCATTATATTCAACTGACCTGGGTCGGCGTAAGCGCTGCAAATGGGTATATCATTTACCGCTCCGATTCTTCATCCGCGAGCAATTTCCAGGTTATTGACAGTACCGAATCAACCGTCTATAATGATGTTAATGTTGAACCGGGAATACCCTATTATTACAGAATAGCTGCATACGACACAACCGGAAGGGTCAGTTCTCAAACCGATTATCGAAGCGGGGCTTCAAAATCCTTTTCCGCACCGGTCAACATTGATGCTTCAAATCAGAAGTATTACGATTCTATAGTCGTAACCTGGGACAGTGTTCCCGGGGCGGCCGGTTATCATGTATACAGATTGGCCAATGGAGAGGTAGAATACAGTAAAGTTGCGACGGTATCTGTTCCGAAATATGTTGACACCGCAATATCCTCGACCAATTCTTATTATTATAAAATATCCTCGGTCCATGAGTCGGGAACCGAAACCGCTCGCAGCAGTTATTCTCTTGGAAATGTGATTAATTCGGAACCCGATACACCGGTTGAATTCTATGCCCGGGCTGCAGACAAGGCTATTTGTGTATCGTGGCGTCCTGTTACTTCCGGACCATTACCTGATAGTTATTATATTCTGCGGGCTTTAACAAATAGTGTCGGTGCGTTTACCATAATCGATTCTACGACCGATACGGTATACTATGATACAGTCGGGAATTCTGAGACCTATTATTATCGGATTCAGGCCTGTAATAGATTCGGGGAATCGGGTTTAACTGTTGTCAAATCAGCCCATCTTACCGGTCCCGAACCACCTGCAAACATAAAAGCAAATTACACGTTAAGTCCACATCATACAAAAATAACCTGGAGCGCCCGGTCGGGTGTTTTCCGGTATTATATCTACCGTTGTGAGGGAACGTCGCTTAATTTATGCACCAAGATCGACAGTACAGCCGATACAGTATACTACGATTCCTCAGGCGCCGACAGCATCACTTACTGTTACCGTATAGTGTCGGTTAACGATGTCGGGGCAGGAACACTTTCTTCCTGTGTAAACGGAACCCGCCTGCCCCCTCCACCGAGCATTGTAACCAGTTCGACGTTCAGTCATGTCAGAATATTATGGGGCGCTGCCGGTTCCGTAGAGGGGTATAAGATCTATCGGTCACTTTTTTCTGATGCACTTTTTACGTTGCTGGACTCGGTGAGAGATATGGTATATATAGATACCGTGCCGACAGGCGATATGTATTATTACAAAATATCATCCTATACCTCGGAAGGCGAAAGTAGGTTAAGTTCACCTGCAGTATATGGCCGCCGTCTGCGGCCCGAAGCACCCGATCAGGTTTTTGCATCCCGAGGCGAATACATCGATACAGTTCTTGTCTACTGGAGTGAAAGCAGCGGTGCCGATTCGTATAAACTCTTTCGATCTGGAGATTCAAATTTTTCAAATCCTGTCCTGCGCGGTACCGTAAACGATACCTTTTATTACGATACAACGGGCAATGATTCGGTATATTATTATAAAGTAAAAGCGGTCAATGGAGCGGGGGAGAGTGTGCTCAATTCCACTCCGGCTATCGGCTCCAGAAAGCCCGAGCAAGTGCCGGGAATGCCCGATTCGCTTACTGCCTCCAGTGATAATCCGGATTTCATTGAACTGACCTGGAAAGTGGCAGGTACTGAAACATTTGTTGAAGGATACCGGCTTTACCGTGGAAATTCCGTAGCCGGCCCCTTTAGTCTGATTGTAGAAACCGACAGTCCCTTCTATCAGGACCCCGTTCCCTTATCTTATCCCGATGGTATTTACTGGTATATGGTAAAAGCCTATAATGAAATTGGTGAAGGGCCCGGTTCCGATCCTGCTCAGGGGTATCGGAATTCACCATAATCTCTATTGATTACCGGCTCTGCAAAGCGGCGTAGCCCATTCAGACTTTTTATCTCCTGATGAACACGACCTTACTTACGATGCCATAATCTTTTCATCTTTAATCTGTGCCCATTCCATCATGGCATTCATGACATTGATTTGAGTGGTTTGCTTAAGAGGTGTTGAAGATATTTCAAACCGGAATGTCCCGTTTTTCATATCCAGAATTTCGCGGATCGCTGTCTGGTTTTGGGAGGATCGGGTTTCGGAGTGAACAATAGTACCATCGTGAAAATTGATGATACCGGAAAAATCCTTGTTTTCAGCAAAAAGGGTACCGGTTTTTTTGGTGATAAGAATAAATTGAAGCATTTCGCTCAAGGTATCCTCTTCGATTTCTCCTTGAAACGGGTATCGTTCCAGGCTCATTATGGTGCCGGATTTCCTGGGTGTAGCATGACGTTTTGATTTCAGTATTTCCGCCAGGTCATTTATTTTTATGGTATCACCGGTAAAATGAAATGCAGCGGAAAGAGCATATTTTTCCTTTGATGCTTTTGGCGAAACTCCGTAAAAAAGGCAGAGCCTGAGGATACCGTGATCGGCCGCATCCTGTAATTGCTCAATGCATTTTATCGCATCCCGTCTCAATTTCCAGTCGATGAGTACGATATCGGCTTTGCTGTGAATGAGACCGATCCCGCCGGCGTGAAATTTCAAGAGCCGCTTAACCGTGTATCCCCTTAACTCAAAGAATTTATCAACAGGTATATTCCGTTGGAGCAATGACATTTTCACATTGAGCATCTTCTCTCCAACGATGACCACCTGTCGTTTTCGTTTTTTCCCTTTTGAGCGTCCTATAGTAAGAATATAATGAATAAATACAACAATGTTTACTAATACGATGATGGCCACGATCATGAAAATTGCAGTACTTCTCATGATCCCAACTGAAATTTTATCCGGATTTTGGACACTTTGAAGCTGTTGAACCATGTTATCGGAAACAGGAGAATGATCGGTAAGAACAGCAGTATCATTATTCATGGCAATCTGTTGAGGAGGTTCCCGGGGCGGTTGCCCTGTCCGGGCAATATTTTCAGATATCTTTTTAGTCCTTTGAACGAAGGTATCCTGCGAATGGTATCGGTTTCTGTATTGTTGAGTGGAATGTGTCTTGGGTGCTGTAACAGGAGGGCTACTACTGACCACCATGGGATCAACTTCAGAAGGCTCTTCCTCGGATATATCTGCTTGAGCAGTATTGGATATTTGGGCTACAGGGACGCGTGTTTCTTCGGAATCTGCTTCTGCAATTACCGTGCTACATGAGTTTTTCAGAATATATCCAGCCGTATCTTTGTACTGAATCCGATAGTAATTGTCGGTTTCTGCAACTATTTGATAATCGTTTTTTTTGAAAAGAAATGTTATGATTTTACATTGCTCATCCGGGCCGGTTCTAAGCTTGGCCAGATGTTTTGATATATGGGCCTGCTGTCCGGAAACCGGTTTTTCGAGCGCTTTAACCTTTGAGGACGCCGGAGAATCAACATGGGGTGCCGAATTATCGCTGAGGGTAAAATCCTGTGCCTTTCCCCACAATTCTGCGCTATTGAATTGAATTTTTATCCAGTCGCCCTGGATATCGGTAACATCATAAGACTTTTCGTCGATTGCAAAGGCCGCCGGCTTTTTGGCGTCATCAGGAACTTCATAGATTTTTGCAAACCGCAACTTAGCCGTCGCACTCATGCCATTATAATCGGCGGAGAAAATTCGGAGCGTTGAGCATAAAATTATAAGCAATAAAAAAGACGGAATTGGCACGAAATTTCCTTAAACTGTAAAAACGGATTATTCATATAATATAGAATATGGGGTAAAATATAATAAAAAGTATAATCAATCAAACAAGTGAAGTTGTGTTGCTTCATTTGTTTTTCTTTTAAATCGGTGCGGCAACAAAAGTGCTTTATGTTCTCTCAATTTTTCGGGGATATCGCTTAAAAACGGTGAAGGAGAGCGTTTGAGCTTTTTGCCAAAGACACGTCGTGTTTTAGCATAGGAAAGAAAGAGGTTCGTTTTTGCCCGGGTCATGCCCACATATAGTAACCGCCGTTCTTCACTGATATCAGGTTTGCGATCCCCGTCCGTTAACGGCAACAGACCATCCTCGCATCCTGCAATAAAGACCGTATCCCATTCAAGTCCTTTGGCTGCATGGAGGGGCATGAGGGTAATACCCTCTGCCCGTGAATCAAACAGGTCGGCATCTTTTTGAATTCCCAGCAAGGCAAAGAATTCTCCCAGACTTCCAGCAAGCTCGGCTTTTTGAAGAATGATAGGCCAAAAAGGATTGTCAAGCTTCTCTTCGGGGATACCAAGGCCCGATGCGGCACGGGTTATTGCATCGGGGATATTTTTGCTCCGGGCCGCCGCCGCAACAGCATCCCTGCAATCGATGATTCTATCAAATGCGGTACTGTCTTTCGAACGGAATTCAGGTGCGTTTGCCAACCATTCAAAACAATCGCAGCTTCCATCGAAACTCTCGCTCACTATGGTTGTATAGAAAGAGGCTGTCTTGCGGGCTATACCGGGTATTCCCATGGAAAGAGCTTGCATGCAGTAAAATGAATTTTCTGGAGAGTGTACCGACTTGAGAAGATTAAGCGTTTTGCGAATACCTTTATCATCGATTAAACCGGTTTTTGGTTTTTGTTGAACCGGAACACCTGAACGTGCCAGAGCCTTCTCGATTGCATTGCCGACGGAATGCATGCGGTAAAGCACGGCGATATCACGGAATGCTATATCACCTGATTCACAGCCATCACCCGACCGTCCGGAATCAACGGCGAAATGACATGATCCACCGATAAGTTGTTCGATAGTCATGAGGACGTGTTCGGCCTCGGCATTTTCTGTTGAGAATTCATTGATTTTGACCCTTGCCGGTCCGGACAGCGGCGACCAGAGGGAACTTCTATCGGCCAGGGCATATTTTCCGATCATTCCATTTCCCGCATCAAGAATAGTTCTTGTCGACCGGTAGGACCGGGTGAGATTGATTCTCAGCAAATCGGGATAATCTTTCGTAAATGTCGAAAAGAAGCCGACATCCGAACCTCTGAATCCATAAATTGCCTGATCGGGATCGCCGATAACAAAGAGATTTTTCGATGACTGTGCCAGAAGCCGGAGGAGTTGATATTGAAGAATGTTTATATCCTGGAATTCATCAACAAAAATATAATTCCAGAGATTTTGGTAGTGTTCATGTCGTGATGTATTGGTTGAAAAGAGCGACAGGGGAAGAATAAGAAGATCGGTGAAATCCAGAAAACAGTGCGATTTTTTATAGGAAAGATAATCACCAAACACCGGTCCGGCATGAGCATAGAGTGATGGGATATCGGCGATTAATCTTGGATCATTCTTGATAATAGAAATGAGTTTTATCTCCAGAGTTTCCGGTTCACCGTCATTGTTTGATGGGGTTCTTTTTGATAGTGAAGCGTGAATAAAAAAGTCCTGCATTTCCTGCTCGGTGAGAATTACCGGTTCGCGTTCGAATCCGAGGCTTTCAAGGTTTTCGGTTATAATTTCGTATCCAAGTTTATGAAATGTCGTAATGTGGGGGCGGTCGCTGATATTTTTTGCTTCCAGAGCATTTTCTACCCGCCGGGCCATTTCCTGGGAGGCACGATTCGAGAACGTTGTTGCCAGTATGACCCGGGGAGGAACTGAATTTTTGACAACAAGACTGATAATCCGCTCCACCAGTGTTCGTGTCTTTCCCGTGCCGGGGCCTGCGGTTACCATGATATGCCGTTGTGTGCTCCGAATTGCCTTATCCTGTGCAGTATTACTCTCTTTTTTCGTTTCGGTATGGGATATTTTGTAAGATCTTTCGTTGCCGGGTTCGCTCTTTTTTTCTTTTACTTCCATCGGTTGTACACTCGCTTTTTTGCCTTTGTAACCGGTATTCCGGTCGGTTTTTTCTGCAAACAGCGATATCCGTCCTTCAATCCGCTCGAGTTCGTTTTTTTCAAATACCTTAATTGTCCCAAATTCCCCATCAAATCCCGGAGAGGCATGAATTTTGCCGTTACGCAGCCGGGATATGGCTTCTTCAAGAATTTCCGAAGAATGGCTCCGTATCTCCTCCAGAGGGATTGTCAGGAGAATTTCGAGTTCGGGGCCCAGGGTCTGGACAAGTCGCCGGTATTGGGTCATTACTCTTTTTGATGAAGGGCCGGTTCGCATGATTTCGGAGAGAACATTGTCCAGTGAGAGGATGTTTGTATAGGGGGGTGCATTTTCCGGACGGGCTCCAGGCTTCCGGTCCGCCAGTTCGGTCACCCGGTACATCACGCCCAGGGTGAGTTTCTTTCCGCACGATGGGCATTGTCCGTTATGCTCTCTGCTCTGTTCGGGTGCGAAGCAGATTTCGCATTTACGATGGCCGTCATAATGATACTTGCCCTCCTCGGGGAAGAACTCCAGTGTGCCTCTGTAACCGGCCTTCGAGCCGTTACGTAAGGCGTTCATGACTGCATGGTAGCTCAACGCACACTCAAAGCGATTGGCTTCCCGCCCGAGTTTTGATGCCGAATGAGCGTCGGAATTACTCACAAGAGTGTAGCGGTCTAAAGACGAGACTCTCCAGTTCATAGGTGGATCGGATGACAGGCCGGTTTCAACGGCAAATATATGGTCCGACAGATCCCGGTAGCATTCTTCTATCGAGTCAAACCCGGATTTTGAGCCCAGCACCGAAAACCAGGGGGTCCAGACATGGGCCGGGATTAAAACCGCATCTGAGGAGACTTCAAGCATAATCTCGAGCAGGTCTCGGGAATCGAGTCCCAGTATCGGCCGGCCATCGGAACGGATATTGCCGATGCGGTCGAGGGCATTCGAAAATCGGGTGGCCGAATCGAAATCCGGCATACAAATAAGGTTGTGTACTTTTCGAGTTTTTCCATCGAACTTATAAATATTACTTATTTCACAGGTAAGCATAAAACGGACCCCGGTTTCAGGCTCGGCTGTCTTTTCGAAGCCTTCGAGTGGAGGCGCTGTCTTTTTCAGTCTCAGCAGCCCATTCTCATCAGGGGAGAGCTTCTGTTTGATTGTTTCAAGCCACGTTGGATGAGTACAATCACCGGTTCCAACAAGTGAAATGCCTTTGATACACGCCCACTGGTAAAGCGATTCCAGGCTTAATGACTTCGAGGTTGCCCGCGAATAGGGCGAATGAATATGAATATCTGCAATAAATGGCATTGGTGTTCATCTCCGGTTTCCGGCTCAAATGATGATTCCTGTAGTAAGCGTTTCTACAATACGGCAAATCATATTCCAGCCGTCGTTAAATGTATAAAATAACGATTCCTGAAATATTGTGCAATGAATTGAGTAGCGGGATTATTAAAAGCTTGTTAAAAAGAGGCTAAATTCTGAATTACCTGTTTATATTTACGGTTTCGTATTATATTTTTAATTCTGTTGCACCATTCTCTTTACTGCTAGGTTTATACAATGGCCGGGCCCACTATCCAGGATCTCGTTAAGAGATTGAGCGAATATTTTGCTGCAAAAATTAATATTCTTCTTGTGGATGATATGCCGTTAGTGATTGATTTTTATCGATCTGCATTTGATTCACCTCTGATTAATTTATCAACGGCATCTTCACTGGATGAGGCGTATGCATTAATCCGTAGTGCAGAGCAGCCCTGGCATTGCTGGCTTCTGGATATCGATCTTGGTAAAGGTCAGAATAGTATCGAAATCATTAGAAACTACCCGGATTTTCCATTTGTACTCATTCTTTCAGGGCTTCAATCCATGAGTGTCGCAGCCGAAGCGGTTAAATGCGGTGCCATGGATGTGTTCGACAAATCACCTGAGATCGTTCCAAAGCTTGTTAGTGAAGTATGCGGCATTGCAGCACTTGGATATATTTTAGGCGGGAAAAAAACACAGTATCTTGATACGTACATGCTCCTTTACAAAGAGGTTATTCTTGGCCTTGAAATGTGGGCCCAAAAGGCATGTATTACCGATCGTCAACTCAGGCGCATATGTGCGCTTCATCCCTTTGCCAATCCCAGCACTATCCGGCCTCTCTACTATTCGCTCTATTATGTTCTCTGCAAATCACTTGAGCTTGACAGTGATGATGCCCTGTGCAACGATTCTCGCTACTCATCATTTTTTGAGTCTTCCCTGTATTCAATCGCCAGCCATTTTAATCTCCTTTCATAAATGAGCCGCCAGGTAGTTTTCACACTGGTTTCGAAATTCCTTGCATTCATACCATAATGAAGATACTATATAATATTAATTTTCCGGTTTAAGGAGTAGAATCTATGGGAATCAAAGGGAGTGTTCAATTCCTTATCGTTCTGTTTTCTGCTACAAATCTTTTTTCGGATATCCTTCCATACAAAATTATCGATCGCCAGGTACTTGGCAGTTTTGTTTCTTCCAAGATAATTATGAAAATAATGGTTGAGACCGAAAAACTTCCTTTGGAGGAGGATATAAAAGAGACTGCAAAGAAAATATGGCACGAAGGAAACACGCTCTGGAATAATTTCACACTTTTTGTATATCTTCCCGAAATGAACAACGAGGGAGCCGCGTACTGCTTTCTGGAATTTGGTCACTCGGGTCTGCAAAATTTCCAGATTCAGGAGTTCTCTATCAAAGAAACAATCTGGACACAAAAAAAGGAAAAGGATGTTGAGGAAATAAAAGAAAAGGAGCCGAAGAGACAGGTTCTTGAATATACGCTTGCCCTGAAAGTTAAAAAGAAAAAGAAAAGCAGGGGGATAGACATCCTGGTTGTGACCAATTTTCCCGACAGCACCAACCTGGAACTGACCGTTGCCCGTCCCTACTATCAGCGGGGAAAGGATGAAGAATTATTCGGGATACTCAATGAAGAGGTCTGCCGGGTAAAAGGCGGTCGTATTGAGCGAAGCTATACTATTAATGACGGGAAATGGTATTACAAAATAATGAATCAAAATGAGGATTTGGGAAAAAAGGAAGAGGATTTTGCCCGATTTAAAAGCATTTCTCCTCGTGTTAAGGTGTACGCGACCTATTCACCCGAAATCGAACAGCCTCTGTCGGTTGTGAATATTTTAGGTAAGAATGCCGAATATGTTGCAGGTAAAGGTACAGGGAAAATCGGCTACGGCAAACCTTACAGCGTAGAGAAGTTTACCGAAATTCATTTCGAACGATAAAAAAAGAGTCGGGACATTTTCATGCCCCGACTTCGCAACCAGATTTTTATAACACTGCTACCGATCAACGATCGGCGTCAAGCATTTTGTCAACGCTGATGGATGCCAGATCTTTCGCGCTGAGTGTTGCCCGTTTGTCATTTGCAGCCGAACCGACCGCCAGTACTTTCATGTTACCGTTCAAAGCAGCCTCAACGCCGGCAACGGCATCTTCAACAACAAGACAGACCTCAGGTTCCAGTCCCAGACGCTGAGCCGCGACAAGAAAAACCTCGGGGTCGGGTTTGCTATTCGTAACAGCATTACCGTCGGCAACAGCATCGAAATAGTCACCAAGGCCGATCTGCCGGAGAATCATTGGTGTGTTTTTGCTGGCGGAACCGACTGCAAGCTTAATTCCACGGCGGCGCATTTCTTCCATCTGATCCTTAACACCAGGAAAAATTGCATCGGGGGTAAGCTCTTTCAGCGATTCTTTATAGTAATTATTTTTTCGTTCGGCCAGTTCCTTTTTTTCCTCTTCGCTATAGGGGCGTTCGGCGCGTTCGAGAATCACATCAAGACTCGCCATCCGGCTTACACCACGGCAGCGTTCATTGATCTCTTTGTCAAAATAAATGCCTTCTTCATCAGCCATTTTTTTCCATGCATGATAATGATATTCATCAGTTGTACAAATGACACCATCAAGATCGAGTATAACACCCTTAATTCCCATTCCATCCTCACTTTCGGTTTTTCTTTGATTTATTTCTTACAAATTCTTTTGGCAACAGTATAGATGAAAAACGACACAATGCCCAGCGCTCCCGCAAGAAGCAAAAGCATGCCAAGGTTACCATGACGCTCTTTTTTCGCTTTTTCCGCTGCTCCGGCGGCATTTCCTCTTCCATTACCGGCACTTTTTTTTGCATGAGAGACAATTTTATCGGCCAGAACAGAATCGACTTCGCCGGCAAAAACCTGTTCCCCTCTGGATTTTCTCGAATTTTTCATATCTATTGCCTTTCGTCAATATTACGTTGCCGGTAATACCGTTCCCGCGCTTCATCACTTATGCGCTCTTTCCGTTTCTGCATCATCTGGTCCCACGCCTTTTCTTCGCTTAAATCGAAAAGCTCGTGGATAAGTTTTAAATAGTACGCAGCTCCCTTTGAGTAGAGCCGATGCAAAAACAGGATTTTGCCCTCGATAACGATTTCATCGAAAACCCGGTCGATGGGGATCGCTGTTTGGGTAACCCTCCCGGGGAAAAGTGTATTGAGGGCTGCAATAAAACTGTGGTGACGTTTGGTGTCGCGGTAATAATTGGGTATTATTTTTGTGATTTTCGGTCCCTCAGGAAAACGCTCATTTAAGATCTGCTCCATTTCTGCAATACCGTTGACTGCAAACTGTTTCAATTCGGTTGGAACAAATATTTCGTTGGATGCATTGATTGCCGAAGCCTGGAGACGGTCAAGGCCGGGGGCATTGTCGATAAGAACATAATCGTAAAATCGCTCGAGCCCACATAGATCAATCACCCGCTTAAGATGCCTCTCATCGCTTACATCACTGTCACGCAAATGGCGAGATGATGTAATAATATGAAGGTCTTCTATTTCGGTTTTTCTTATTGCACGAAGCAGTTGTTTTGGGGCATCCTGTTCCGAACTGATGTAGACGTCGCGGATACCCGGGGTCTGAACACCCGTACCGAGCATTGTCGAAAGATTATGTTGACTGTCATTATCGATAGCGAGAACTCTGAATCCGGTAAGTGCCAGAGCCTGAGAAGTGCATCCGGTGAGTGTGGTTTTACCTACCCCGCCTTTATGATTGAGTATTGATACTATTTTCATATCTCTAATCTAATTATTTCACGCAGGATTTTCCACTTTTTCGCATATTTTGTGCAACTCAAACTTTTTCCCCAGATCCGAAAGCTTCTGCAAATCGTCGGCTGTTTTTAAAACACCAAATGAATCGGAACTGATTGTCAGAACTGCAGGGTCTGCTGCAAAAGGCAGCAGGTCTGTTGCAGCATATCCGATTTTCGGTGATCGCTCCAGCTCCGGAAGGACCTGTTTGGGCGGTGTAGCATAGTCGGGAAGCGAATGCTGTGCAAGCAGGTCCAGACTGAATACATACAGTCCGGTGTTGAAGGGGAGGAACCATGATCCGGAAGGATCTTTAAGTGAAAATGTCGCGGCATTCCGTATTTCCTGCTCGATAATTATCAATCTTGACCGGTCGTTTTTTTCGACAACAACAAAGGTACCGAAAGGATCCGATTCACAGAATGATTTGCGCAGTATTCCCGCACCAACAGCATTATGGTGTATGCCGGCAGAAGCCATATGCAGGATAAGTTTCGGATCATAGAGCGCCGTGCCCTGAAGAACTATGGTTTTTTTACAGTTTCTTTCGGAAAGCCAGTCGAGTGCACTCTCTTTTTTCCCCGGTAACCGAGCTCGCAGTTTCATGAGCGGACCACCGGTTTCATCAGGATGGGTGATCGGTAGGGGCTTGTCCCCCTGCATTGCCCAGGCGATTTTATTATCTTGTGTCAGATGAAGGCGTTCATCCTGAGATATGATTTGAATATGCTTTAAACCGAAATTATTATTATCGCCGATTATTTTTGGAATAACGCGTGAAGTAACCGATCCGGCAGGACCGGTAGTAATGATTACCGGTATCTGGTGGTTGATCCTCGCACAGAGGTCCGAAATAACCGCCAGAGTAGTCTGGAGTGTACCACAGGTGCGATAGAAATCCGGGAGCGGACACGTTGCCTTGGTGAAATCCCGAAGAGATTCTTCTGCAACGCCCTGCGCAATGAGTGAATTTCGAAGCCGTTCACCATCTCCTCCCGCTGTCAGAACAATACCGCATTCCAAGAGACTGTCGTAATTGATTTCCAATTCGCTGGAATCAATGCAATGGGGGAAATGTTGTTGAGCCCCCTCTAACGTGGTTTGCGCTGTTTTCAGATTTTCAAGCGCCTGTTTTCGACAATTCCTGTGAAGTTCGTAAGTATCGGGAGGAAAGGTTTGGTTAAGATAATCGACCAGGTACTCCTGTTCGTCACTGTTGAGATTATCAAAATTGTGTACTTGTTTTCGGGCAAGATCAATGCTCCACTTGGTCATAGGCAACTTACATCCTGGTAAAAATGAATTTTCGCTGAATAAAAATATACGAAAGTGATTCGCTTAATGATATCCATGAATATATAAAATAAAAAAAGGCGGAACGAATGTCCCGCCTTCATGCGCACCATTATCCCGGATGCTTTCTATCCAGATACAAGTCCCAGTACTGATGATGGGATCATATTCGATTGTGCCAGCATTGCCGTTGCCGACTGTGTCAGAATCTGATTTTTAGTAAACGCAGTCGTTTCGGTCGCAAAGTCGACATCACGAATCATCGATTCTGCAGCCTGCTGGTTTGTTTCTGAAACAATCAGATTATTCACCGCATGTTCGAGTCTGTTGACATAGGCACCAATATCGGCACGGGTGGTATTGACACTGTCGATAGCTCCATCCAGAACCGAAATGGCTTCAACCGCCAATGATTGTTCTGATATCGATGAACTGTCGAGACTTCCGAGAGCATTGGTGGTAAGCGTCCCGATTGCAATGGTAATACTGTCGGTACCCACGGTGTTATTGGCGTCAATCCATAAAACAGCACCCTCACCAGCAGCGGTAGAATAGCCGAATCTGCTTGAGGTTGATGAAATCAATTCCATGCCGTTATAATTGGTAACAGCGGCGATCCGATTGATTTCCTCCTGTAAATTGCCGAATTCCTGCTGCGTGTATCCGCGCTCGACACTGGTCAAAGTATCGTTTGCAGCCTGAATCGAAAGCTCACGCATACGCTGAAGGATTGAAGAGATTTCATTTGCAGCACCTTCAGCTATTTGAAGAGCAGCAACACCGTCCTGGGCATTTCTTTGTGCCTGAGCAGAACCGCGAACCTGTGTCCGAAGGTTTTCGGAAACTCCCAGTCCCGCAGCATCATCACTGGCACGGTTAATTCGAAGGCCTGTTGAGAGTCGCTCAAGGGATTTGCCCATATCCCGCCCTACCTTGAAAAGGGCACCCTGAGTGACCATTGAAGATATGTTATGATTGATTCGCATGAAAAAACCTCCCTGTACATTTTTGTTTTTCCGATTAACAATCCGTTGTTAATCATTCCATTTCGCTAAAAAGGAAAAACCTGTAGGTTAAACCTCCTTTCGGTGATAATGGTTCGAGGATGTTAATGCAGGGAGTATTAATGAGAGAAATGCCGTTTCCCCTCCCTGCGGGTCTAATTTGTCCTATTAAATATATCGGCTGAAAGCAGGATACCTTTAGCTTTTTTTGCGAATTTGTTCAAAAAAAGTTGTAAGCAGGTCCCCACATTGGGCAGCCATAACTCCTGATATGATACGGGGGTAGCGATGATAAGCACGTTCGATTTCCTGTTGATAGTAAAACGAATCACAGGCACCGAGGCGGGGATCCAGGGCGCCGTAGACAACGGCGTTTATTCGAGCCTGGAGTATTGCTCCGAGGCACATAAGGCAGGGTTCGAGCGTTACGTAAAGAGTACATCCTTCAAGGCGCCAGGTACTGAGTGAATTCGATGCCGCACCGATTGCAATGATTTCCGCATGAGCGGTCGCATCACCAAGTTTCTCGGTCCGGTTATAGCCCCGGCCGATAATTTTATTATCCTTTTCAAGAACTGCGCCAACCGGCACTTCACCTTCATCAAAAGCTTTCAAAGCTTCCTGGTATGCCAGATTCATGAAATATTCGGGTTGCATAAGAACTCCTGGTCATCGGGATGGGGTATTGGAATGCTGGAATAGTGGGTAAAGGGGCGAAACTATACATTCCACTTGTCAATATTTGTGTAAAGTTCGATCAACCGTGGGACTTCCCTTTCAAATTCGCTGAGATACAGTGAATTGGCGGCATCGCACCGGGCATCGGGCGGATTGGGATGGATTTCAAAAAAGAGACCATCGACCCCCGCTCCGATTGCAGCCCGTGCCAGGGGAATCGCCAGATCCCGGTTACCGCTTGATACACCGTCACCGGCGCCCGGTCTCTGCACACTGTGCGTTGCATCAAAGATAACAGGACAATTGAACGATTTCATGATCGGTATCCCGGCAAAATCAACCACCAGTCGATTGTAACCGAAAAATGTCCCCCGTTCGGTAATCCATGCTTTTTCACCTGCTTTGCGGAGCGCAAATCCGGCTTCTTCCGGAGAAATGAATTGTCCTTTTTTGACATTGACATATTTGCCGGTAAGCCGGGCGGCCGTTAAAAGATCTGTTTGGCGGCTTAAAAATGCAGGAATTTGAAGGATGTCGACTACTGCAGCAGTTTCAGGTGCCTCTCCGGGAGTATGAATGTCGGTGAGAACCGGTAAGCCACTTGTTTCTTTGACCTTGTGAAGAATCTTGAGTCCTTCTTTGATGCCCGGGCCCCTGAATGAATTTCCCGATGTTCTATTGGCTTTATCGTAGGAAGCCTTGAAAACAATGTCGATTTTGTTTTTTTCCGATAACTCTACAAGTTTCGATGCGATTTCCAGACAAAGCTTTTCTGATTCGATAACACAGGGACCGGCGATAATAAAAAGCTTCTTTCCTGTTTCCTGCTTGTTGTATTTGAATAGGCCATTTTCGGATTGTTTCATATTTTGCTCCATATGTTAAAATATTTTCCGGACGTTATAAGTTTGAAAAAAAGGGGAAGCTTTAACCCTCACATCATACCGGTATCCAGACCATAACCATCTTTTTCACCTTGACCTTTCCTCCGGAGCCATACTATATTTATTGCCCTTTGAAGGAACGGTGTTGGCTTTTAATATAGATATTTTATACAATTATCAGGTACCGGTATCGGTTACCGGTACAGGTGTAAGTTTGGACAGCACCTATTTAACTCATAGAACTGGAGGATTTCATGGCAGTAAAAGTTGGAATTAACGGTTTTGGAAGAATTGGACGGCTTGTATTCAGAGCTGCATTCGAACGGGATGATATCGAGATAGTGGGAATCAACGATCCTTTTCTTGATCCCTCCTATATGGTTTATCTTCTCAAATATGATTCGGTGCACGGTCGATTTAAAGGTGAGGCAACTGTCGGCGACAAAGCTATTACGGTAAATGGTCGCAAGATCGCCGTATTCACCGAGAAAAATCCTGCCGATATCGGTTGGAAATCCTGTGGCGCCGAATATGTTGTTGAATCGACTGGCGTATTTCTGACAAAAGAAAAGGCACAGGGGCATATCGACGGCGGTGCAAAACGAGTTGTCATGTCGGCGCCTTCAAAGGATGACACTCCCATGTTCGTTATGGGTGTCAACCATGAATCCTACAAAGCCGATATGAACTTTGTATCAAATGCTTCATGCACCACTAACTGTCTGGCGCCTGTAGCAAAGGTTCTTCATGATAATTTTGGTATTACCGAAGGTCTTATGACGACCGTTCATGCCATGACTGCGACTCAGAAAGTGGCTGATGCTCCTTCGGGTAAAAAATGGCGTGATGGCCGCGCTGCATCAGCAAACATTATCCCTGCCAGCACCGGTGCTGCAAAAGCAGTGGGCAAGGTTATCCCCGATCTCAACGGAAAGCTTACCGGCATGGCATTCAGGATCCCGACACTTGATGTTTCGGTTGTCGACCTGACCTGCCGTCTGGATAAAGGCGCATCCTACGAAGATATTAAAAAGGCGATGAAAGCCGCTGCCGATGGTCCCATGAAAGGTGTTCTGGGATACACTGAAGATGACGTTGTTTCAGCCGATTTCATCGGTGAAAGCAATACGAGCGTTTTCGACGCCGGCGCAGGAATCTCTCTTAACGATAACTTCGTGAAAGTTGTTTCCTGGTATGATAATGAATGGGGATATTCATGCAAAGTCCTCGATCTCATTGCCCACATGGACACTGTAAAATAAGCTGAAATAGTTTCCCGCACCTCATATCCTCGGGGTGCGGGATTATCTTGTACCACCCTATACTCCAAGCGGGGAATCACTATGAGCGAGAAACTTTTTATCGAAGATCTGCAGGTAAAAGGTAAGCGGGTCCTGGTACGTGTAGATTTTAACGTGCCCCTTGATGAAAACATGAATATCACTAATGATAAACGGATTGTAGCATCGCTTCCGACAATCAACTACCTTGCCGGGCAGGGCGCAAAAGTAATTCTCATGTCGCATCTCGGACGCCCTAAAGGGGAGCGGAAACCGGAATTCAGTCTCAAGCCGGTTGCCGACGATCTTGCGAAGCGGTTGGAAAGCAACGTCTCATTTGTGGATGACTGCATTGGTGAAAAAGTGAAAGAGGCGGTCGAAGCACTCAATGATGGTGATATTCTTCTGCTTCAAAACCTTCGCTACTACAAAGAAGAAGAAAAGAATGATGCAGGATTTGCCGAAAAGCTGGCGTCCTTTGGCGATATGTATGTGAATGATGCTTTTGGAACTGCTCATCGTGCCCACGCCTCCACTGAAGGTGTCACAAAATATATCGACCAGTGTGCGGCAGGATACCTCATGAAAAAAGAGCTTGATTACCTGGGCAAAGCTCTCGAAAAGCCGGAGCATCCTTTCATCGCCATACTTGGAGGCGCAAAAATTTCCGGTAAGATCGATGTGATCAGCAACCTTCTGGACAAGGTGGACAAGCTCCTTGTTGGTGGCGGCATGATGTTTACCTTTTATAAGGCCCAGGGAAAAGAAATTGGAAAATCACTTTTAGAAGAAGATAAAGTTGAAATGGCAAAGGAGACATTGGCTAAGGCGGGCGATAAGATGATTTTGCCGGTCGATACGGTTGTTGCGCCTGAATTCAGCAATGATTCTCCCACCAAGACGGTTTCGGTTGATGCTATACCTTCCGACATGATGGGTCTTGATATTGGTCCAGAAACAATCGAACTTTTCAAAAAAGAGCTTCAGGGCGCAAAAACAATTGTCTGGAACGGCCCGATGGGTGTTTTTGAGTTCGATAACTTTGCCGCCGGTACCAATAAAATCGCCGAAGTACTCGCCGAATGTACCGAACAGGGTGCTGCAACCATTATCGGTGGTGGAGATAGTGCATCGGCTGCAAAAAAAGCGGGTGTGGCCAAGAATATCAGCCATATTTCTACCGGTGGCGGTGCATCGCTGGAATTTCTTGAAGGGAAAACGCTGCCCGGAGTCGCAGCATTGAGCGAGAAATAAATATATTTATAGAAAGAGAGTTATCACGTGGCACGAAAAGTTTTTATCGCAGGAAACTGGAAAATGAATACGACTCCTCAGGAAGCTGCTGAGCTTGCCAGGGGTGTGGTTGAAAAGGTTGGGTCGGTTACTGATGTCGATATCGCCGTATGCCCGCCCTATACCAATTTATGGGTTGTAGCCGAAGCTATTAAAGGGTCGAATGTTAAACTTGGCGCCCAGGATGTTTACTGGGAAGAAAAGGGTGCCTATACCGGTAAGGTAAGTTGTGCAATGCTCAAGGGATGTGGTGTCGAGTATGTCATTATCGGCCATTCGGAGCAGCGACAATATTTCGGCGAATCCGACGAAACAGTAAATAAGAAAATCAAAGCTGCCCTTGGCGCCGGCCTTTTGCCTATTGTATGTATCGGAGAACTGCTGGAAGAACGCAAGGCAGGTAACGTAGAACAGGTTCTCGAGACTCAGACAAAGGGCGCTTTTAACGGCATTTCAAAGGAAGAAGCTCTTAAGTGCACACTTGCATACGAACCGGTATGGGCTATCGGTACCGGCGAAACGGCAACACCGGATCAGGCAAACGAAGCACATGCTTTTATCCGAAAAGTGCTGGCCCAAATTTATGATGACGAAACGGCACAGGTAATTCGTATACAGTACGGTGGAAGCATGAAACCCGGCAATGCAAAGGAACTTCTGGGCGAAAGCGACGTTGATGGCGGTCTGATTGGCGGTGCATCGCTGAAACCCGATGACTTTGCCGGTATCGTGAAACCGGAATAGAAAAGAAATGGGGGAATGGAGTAGGGGAGTAATGGTGTATCGGGTAAGAAGCTGAAGCCTCTTTAAAACTCGGCACCTCACTACTCCACTGCTCCGCCACTCCCATAACAATTTTAAAAAGGAGTAGTTTTTCGTGTTACTTGGTTTTTTCATTATTTTCTATGTATTTGTCTGCATTATACTTTGTCTTCTTGTCCTGATTCAGTCAGACAAGGGTGGTGGAATTTCCGGTGCAATCGGCGGTGGCCTCTCGGGCGCCAGCCAGCTTCTCGGTTCACAGGATACTGCTAATATTCTGACCCGGGGCACAACGATCTTTGCATCGGTATTTATGGTACTCTGTATCATAATTTCGCTTTTCCTGCCGCGAACCGCTTCGAAACAGCAGGGATCGCTTTTGAAAAAGCGGGCCGAAACACAGGAATCGTATTCTCCTTCATCGGCATTACAGGGACAGGGTGAAGCACTCCCCATTGCACCGGAAGGTGAAGGGGGAACAACAGGCGCTGCTGTTCAGGAAGAGCCTTCTGAAATTGCTCCTCCTCAAATGCCGAAGGAAGAAGGAAAGGCTGCTCCCGAAGGCAAATAGTAGTAGTATTGCGCTCAGGCAAAAATTATTTTAGTTACTTCATATCGACTTTGCGGTCGTGGTGGAATTGGTAGACACGCTAGGTTGAGGGCCTAGTGGGGGATAACCCTGTGCTGGTTCAAGTCCAGTCGGCCGCATTTTTCCTTCCTTACTCTCAGTAATTACTCTTTTCGGTTACAAAAGAATATGCCGTAACCCGACCCGGACACCGCTGGCATGTCAAGCTGCGATTTCGTCGTGTCGCCGTGTCTTCTTCATGCGTGCGCTCACACTCTCATGCGCTCGTATGCTCGTCTTTACCTCCCCACACATGCCTGTTTCCATAGTAATAATCGAAAAAGGAATAGGCGGTGAAAATCGCTGCAACCAACATGAAGTAAAATCCGGGCGGGTTTCCTGCGATTTTTTCGGGAACCATACCGGGTTTGTAATAATTGACAAGCTGAATCCCCACGACACCGAATCCGGCAATGGCCTGGATAACAGCTTTAAGTTTTCCTGAAATGCGGGCAGAGACAACCAGGCCTTTCATAAGGCACATCATGCGAAGACCCGAGACAAAAATATCACGATACAGAAAAATCAGAAACATCCACAGGGGGATAATTCCTGATATGAGAAAACCAAGAAAGACCGTAAGTCTGGACAAACTGTCGGCCATGGGATCGAACAGCTTTCCGAAGTCTGAGACCTGCTTGAGTTTCCTGGCAAAGTATCCATCGAGGGCATCCGATACCTCGACAAGCAAAAGCATTACTACCGAGAGCCAAAGCAACAGGGCCGGATCTTCAGCCTTAAAGCTGTAGATAAACAGATACGAAAAGACCGGCGCTACGAGTACCCGGCTCAACGTCAATATCTGGGGTATCATTATAATTATTTCCTTTCGAGATGGAGTAATGGAGTAATGGAATGTTGGAGTGATGGGCCTTTAATTAATCTACCCATTACTCCACTAATCCATCACTCCAAATCATTCTGTAAATACCGATTCAAGTCGGCAATTGATTCAATCACATAATCCGGCTGGAATTCCGATTTTTCAATATCTTCCCTGGTAGATTCTCCTGAGAGAACACAGAACGTTGTCACTCCGGCATTAATACCGACTGCGATATCGGTGTAAAGCCGGTCACCGATCATGGTCACCGTATCCAGACTGAATCCCCGCTGACTGCAGAGAAGCGTTATCATTTTTTTGTCCGGCTTTCCGATATAGACCGGTTTTCGTCCTGTTGCATTTTCGAGCATCTGACAGATAGAACCGCAATCGGGAATGAAACGGTTCTCTTTAATTGGACACACCAGGTCGGGGTGGGTTGCAATATAGGGTATGCCCATTGCGAGAAGAGTGCATGCATCTTCGAGTTTACGGTAGTTTAGCTCTATATCAAACCCCACTACCAGAAAATCAACTTCTTCAAGGGGGGATTCAATAACCTCTATGCCGTAAGACTCGAATTCGATACGTAATGAATGAGTTCCAACCAGATAGATTCTGGGATGGATTTTCCCACTTGTTAAATAGATGGCGGTTGCCTGCCCGGAGGTAAATACATTGTCGGATGTTACCGGGATATTCATCTTGGTCATTTTGTCAACGTAGTCCCGGTTTGATTTCGATGAGTTATTTGTCAGAAATATGTACTGCTTATGCAATTGCTTTAAAGTATCGAAAAATTCAAGGGCTCCGGGTATCAGTTTGTTTTCGATATACGTTGTACCATCGAGGTCCAGAAGAAAAAGCTCTTTGTGAGCAAGCACCTTTTTTAAATTACCATTAATTTTTTTCATGTCTACCTTTTAATGTGAAATACAATGGATTATTTCGACCACAGGAGAATAAAATACAAATATGATGCCAGTAATAAAAGCGTATAAACATAGGTTATTGAAATTAGATTAGTGCTAGGTTTAAAATATTTAAAGAAACCTGAAGAGTGTTCAGGCCCTTTTGCTCACAAATTATCAATCTTTTTTTAATATTTCTTTAAAAAAACAAAAAATAGCTCTTGCAATTACTCCATAATCCGGCTAAAATATTACAAAAGTAAGCTCGTAATACCACACATAGTAAGTCCGTGTAATATCTGAGATTAAAAGCTTCAGGAGGTAAAATGATACGGAACGATGATTATGATGCAGATGAAATCCTCAGGGAAAATGAAGATTTTGTTGATGATGAAGACATACTGGAGGAAGAGGAGCCGATCGAGGAACTCGACTTTGAAAATGGCAGACCAGAGCGTTACAATGATATTATTAGTGATCTGGAAAGTGAAGAAGATTTGCTGGAGTAGATTCAGAGGCAATGCATTTTTTTCACCCACTCAAGTTCGCTATCAAGAGCATCTTTTGAAAAAGAGGCCGGAATCCCTTCCGTGCCGTACATATCCCTAAAATAGGCCCAATAACGGGGATTATCATAAAACTCATTTTGAATTGATTTCATCGTAGTGGTGACCGCATCCTGTCTTCCGGCTTTTCTATATACACAGCATAAACCGAGGTGAGCATCAATATTTCCGGGGAAAGCGCATTTGAGGCTTTGTTCGAATGCGTGAAGAGCCTCTATAAGCTTGCCCATACGCAGAAGAGATCTTCCGTGCATCGTATGGATCTCGGGTCTGGCCGGGAATTGCTCCAGGGCCTGGATTGTATTTTCAAGTGCCTCCTCCCGTCTTCCCATCGTTTCAAGAAGCCGTTCTATTCGGAGGAATGCCTTGATTTTGGCTTCTCTCCAATCAACACTTACCTGCAGGGGTTGTGATGATGAGGTGGTAATTTTCCACAGGCTCTTCAAGGCATCTTCAGAGGCACCACTGAGTTCCTGGGCCACGGCAAGGCTATACAACGAATCCGCCCGTCCGGGGCATAATTTCAACGATCGCTGTAAATATTTAATCGCTTCTGCATACGTTTTTTGTTCGATGCAGGTTTTGGCCAGGCCTAAACAGGCATGGGATACTATTACCGGCATGATCCTTTCGATATCAGGCACTTCAACAGCTTTTTGAAACCATACTCCCGCCTTTTGCCATTCCCCTAAAATCGAATAGGCATCGGCGATTTCCACCGCCATAACAGCATCCGGATCCTGGGGATTATACTCATCCAGAAGCGCATCGATATTCCGTTGTGCTTTGATTTTTACCTGCGAAGGGTCCGCGTAGCCATGATGCTCGATTATGATATTTTTATTGACCAGTTTCATTCCGATACGTAATGCACTCAGCATTATCTGTTCGTGAATTTTTCTCTCAAAACGGATTTTTGGATGATTGGGAAACATCCGGGCCTGGGTAAATTCCGAACCCGTGCCACCAGGTTTCTGATTCCGGATAATAAAACCAAATACTTTATCGGGTTTTTCTTGTTTGAGTTTCTCCAGGGGTTCAATTGATTCTGGGGGGATAAAGTCGTCGGCATCGAGCCACAAAATCCACTCTCCTGAGGCATGGTCAATAGAAATGTTTCGTGCGTAGGAGAAATCATTTCGCCATTCGGATCGTATTACTCTGGCGCCGAATTGCTCTGCCACCTTCGTGGTATCATCCTCGGATCCCGTATCGACTACTATTATTTCATCAGCTACGGGAGCAGCGCTTTTAAGACATCGGGAGAGAATTGATGCCTCATTTTTTACAATCATACAGAGAGAGAGAGGGATGGGCATCGGAGTTCGTCTTTTATGATTAACCGGCACAGATTTTTTTGACAATTTCACCAAAGGTATCGAGGGAAAAAGGCTTCTGAATGCTCTGCACTCCATTAACCCGCTCATCAGAGGCAAGTTCTTCCGGGGTGCCGTTGAGAAGGACCACTTTTTCAAGAATTTCTGGAAATTCCTTGTGTATTGAAGCAATTATGTCATTACCATGGTCTCGATCAAGATGATAATCAAGAATAATCAGATCAAAGGGGGGATCCGACCGTCTGGCCTTGTCCATAAATGAATTATAGGTCAGTGCCTTTTCAATCTTGATGTTTTTATAATGAATCTCGAGCACATCCCTGAGAAACTGATGTGTATCAAGATCGTCGTCGGCAATAAGAGCGTATACGGGCATTTCCAGCTTTTTTGAAAAAAATCCTTACACCAAAATTCTATTATACATTAAAAATAAAGATAGTTCATTATAATTATCGGTGCAATAAAGAAAATCAATTAATGAGAAGGGGGAGCAGTGTGGAGAAAGGGATTCGTGATTTAATAAATGATAATTAATAAATAGAAAACTAAAAAAACAAATAGATAACTTAATGAAAAATAGAGAGTTATGAAAATATTATGCAAAAGTATGTAAAAGCAGCTAAAAAAAACAGCTTGCCATGTCTCTCGCTGTTGACTATATTATTGCTATGCAAAAACGACGGGCGGGCAGGAGATCTGCCAAATCAAATATCAACATTTTCTGTTATACCGATTTCAGGAAGTATCTGGCCGACAGATACCGGGAAATGAAATGGAGCAATCCGAGATTGACTTACAGACATGTTGCCACACACATTGGTTT
>WJLZ01000109.1 GCA_014728215.1 Chitinivibrionales bacterium | reverse complement strand
GACACATCAGATGAAGACATCATTGCTCGACGGACTGTTAAGGATGATGCCGTTTCGGGAGACCAGAAATTGACCCTGGCGTTCAGCGGATTAACAAAAGGTGAAACATACGAATTGCTGCTGCGTCGCAATAACGAAGATTATTTAGTGATCGAACCTTTTAAATGGGAGCCTTCTGATGAAGAAACGGAAAGGCCCGCTGCAATTACCTTTAAAGCAGCTATTCGTGAGCTGGAATTATACCGAATGACAGTTGCAGGAACTCAAGAGGAAACCAGAAGCGAAAAGCTGCTGTTGCTTAAAAACCGATGGATGTATGTCTTTGCCAAAAAAGCTTCAGGCAATGATGCCGCATGGCTCGATGCCGAATACTGGTTTGACGGCAATGGTAAAGCTCATCCTGTTAATCTCAAGAAACACGTATCACAGGATACCAGGGAAGCTCATACTTCCGGAAGAGACACTGTCGATCTCAAGGCCCGGATAAACGGAGAATCCCTCAGACTTTACATTGGGGCATCGCCGTTTCAGCTCAACTGGAAACGCATAGAGGAATTATGCAACAATCCATCTGTTCGCTGCTATGATATTGGTACGCAATCGACCATGGGAACGATATGGCTTCCTGAGCGGCTTGACGCTCATCGTGATTTGCTTGAAATAGCAGGAGAAGCAGACCCCAATCTTGAAGGGATTGAAAAGGACACACTGCTGATTGGGGTGAGGGATTTGCTCAGCGGGGCCGACAATGCGAATAAAGAATTCAGCAAGGCACTCAATAGTTTTCTCGAAAAGCGTTTCGATACTTCTGTTAACGATGACGGCAAGGGCAATATTACCTTGCAGAATTCCGATCAACAGGCACGCTTTCAACTTGAGCAATTGACTGCCGGACTGGTAATCCATGCCTTAACCGGCGGCAGAGAAAATGCTACGTTAGATGAAAAATTGACCTGGAAATGCTTGAAAAATGATGGAAAAGATTTCAAGGCCTGGATAACAAACAAAATGCACGCGCATACACAGGCATATCAAAAAATGAAAACGCAGGTAGAAAAAATTGCCACCTGCTTGCAGGATTCCGGATGGGAAGGCGTTGAGCAGGATATTGCTGCCATGGATTCCAGCAAAGAGCAGAGCTTTACAGGATTTGATTACCTGTTCCGGTCAATCGATCGACTTGATGAAATCGATTTGGGAAGAGATCTTCTCATCAAGCATTTCAAAGGAAAACACCCTGTGTTAAATGAAGACAAAGGAATTATTGCTCTGGGAAGCGCTGTCCACAAAAATACCGATTCATACGCAAAGGTGATCAGTACAATAGCGAAAGTCTATGCCGCAGCACCTCGCATTGATGCAGCATTGAAGAAAAAGAGAATATTTAACCTGTTTGAAATGGGGCTTGATGTCAAACTGAATATTATCACCGAAAATATCAGCAGGAATGAATATCTGGACCAGTTTGATAATGCACTTTCCGGAAAAACCCTGGAGTTCGACCGTTTCGAAATTGATTTGGAATCTGCAGCTCATCTGAAAAACCTTGATGATTTTGATGCGGTTATGGATAAGTATGGGGCGGTGTTGGATGGGTTGAGTTTAGCGATTTTTCTTGCCAAAGCAACGCAAGGCAAAGTAAAAAAGGAAGACATTTACGATTCACTTAAATCTGCAGCTGCATTATTTGTCTTTGTAGGCAAATTACAACGATATTCAGGAACAAAGTTTGGCAACTTCGCGGCAAAAAAAGCTGGCCCTGCTGCAACTGTATTATTCTCTATTGGTGATGCAATAATTTGTGGTATCAAATCCTATGATGAATTTAAGACCAAAGATTTTGATGCCAGCGCGGCAAAAGCAACAAGTGTAGCCGGGAATTTATTAACAGCAGCAGGAACAATCCTATTGTTTTTTCCACCAGCTGCTCCAATTGGAGTCGCGGGAATAGCTCTGGGAACAGTGCTAACAACTGGTAGTAGTGCCTGGTATGGATTTGCAGACGATAATGAAATTACCTTTTTCTTGAAACGGTCCCCTTGGGGAATTGAAAGCGAATATTCACAATCAATTAAAGGGTTAGTAAATAATAGAGATGCATATTTAAATTTCTTAGAAATAGAGGCTGCTAAAAAATGACTGATATACCTATTAATATTCAAGAAAATATTAAAGAATATGAAGATTGCCTGGCAATAAAAGCTCCTGAGAAAGGAAGATTATGGCCGATCCTCATTTCGGGAGCAATATTTGCACTTACATTCTACAGTCTGACAATTACTATTTACAGATCGATAAACAATATAATAGAATTTAATATAGCCAGCATTGCAGTCATGGGCATAATAGCTGCAGCTTTTGGCTTTGTTTTCATAAAATTTTTGTATGATTTAAAAACGACAACAGAAGTCCTATTATTTCCCGACCAGCAAAAAATAGTCCTCCGCCGCGAACGCACCAAACGGGTAATTTCCGAGCACTCAATCGATGACATTGAAATCAAAGTTGAAAACGTCCACCACGAAGATCCTTCACGCACGCCCATGCGGTGGTTTACTCTGTTCGATACCAATCGACAAAAACAGATCTTTGCTGTGCGCACAGCCGGGCAGGGCGGGGAAACTATTGACACCGCAACACTGATTGATTTTTTTAATGAGGTGATGGGGAAGAAAGATAATGTTTGAAATACAGGAAGACGGCTTGGTGCATTCCCGACGCTGAAACTTTGACTTTCAGAAAAACAGATCACTCACGAATGATCGCTTCAGGACTGCGGATTTTTATCATTGATAATCTGATTTCACCCTTAAAGAAAAACGGATATGAGCTTTCAAAAAGTGTTGGTGCGCTAACAATATATTTCGGCAAACTGAAGTACTTCAAAGGCACCAAGTTCGCCGCAGTTACCAAGAAAGCAAATCCAGTTGTAACCGTTTTCTTTTCATCCATTGATGCGGCGCTCTGTTACCG
>WJLZ01000108.1 GCA_014728215.1 Chitinivibrionales bacterium | reverse complement strand
GTGTATCAGACAATAAAAGAGCCACTGGACATTCACCTTTCGCTTAGTCCGCAATGTAAAACGATGCATGCCTTTGGCCCACCGGATATTGCCGAAAACAGGTTCTACAACAGACATCCGCTTACTATATATCTTGCGGCCATACTCAGTATCAATCTTATTCCGCATTCTCTCAGTAAATACATTGCAGCCATCAGAACGCCTGAATAAGCTCCGGGGTCTTCGGTGTTTATGATCTATACATTTCATGCGTGCAGAACAAGAACCGCAAATGCGCTGTTTTGCATTGTATTTGTAATAAGTAATTCCATTCGTGGATAAATCAGAATTCGACTTTGTCAGCTTGTGCCCCTCAGGGCAGATGAAATAATCACCCTCACTAATATAGGCAAAATCTTCTTTGGTATAGGTCTGTGCCCCCCATGTATTCTTCTCTTTATGCCGCGGCGCTGTCGAGAAGCGGGGATCACGCTTCCTGAAATTACTGTCAGGAACGTATCCGTCAATGCCTTCGGCCTCAAGATATTCAAGATTATCAGTCGAATGAAAACCGGTATCCGCTGTGACAACTGCACCTTCAAAACAATTATCACTAACTCCTATACCTTCGAATGCCTCCTTTGTTCCTTCTATGGCAGGCTTAAGTAAATTTGTATCATGTCCCTGTCCGAACGCTTCCGCATTTACAATTACCTGATGCTTTGAATCAACAACAGCCATCCCGTTGTACCCCTGAATAACACCATGTGATGTTTTCATCTTGGCACTCTCATTGTCGGTAACATTACTCTGCTTGGTACGGCGGCGAGAACTTACTTTATCCTCATTATTCTCAAGCCAGTTGTCTAATTTCTCAACCTTCTTGCGAGCACGGTCAAGACGCTTTTTGAATTCCTCATCATCAGAAATATTATCAATATCTTCCGTATCACGATTGCGATGTTGCCGGACCATGCAATCCAAAGCCGCTTCCAATTTCTCCTTCTTCTTTCGCAAATCCTCTTTCGTTCCGCTCCACTCCTTTGAGGCATTCGATGGAAGCTTTACGCCGTCAATGGCGAACATACAGCCGTCGATAAGATCTAATTCCATGCATATCTGCAAAACATGTCGGAATATTGCAATTATTTCTTCCTGCATCGAGGACACAAAGTTTGCGATTGTGGTAAAATGAGGTCGACTGTCCGCAGATAATGCCATAAATACAACATTTTCATTGCAAAGCTGTGCAATTCTGCGGGAATAAATAATCCCTTTGGAATATGCAAAAAGAATAATTTTTAACAGTATCCGTGGATCATATGCCGGTGCTCCGGTTTCATCATTCCGGTATCGATCATCGAAAATGGACATGTCCAGGGAATTGATAACATCACTCAGCGTATGCTCAAATGTCCCGGGAAGAACCTGCCGATCATACGATATTGCCACCATCTTTGTCTGCTCGTATGAATAATCCTTATAGCGTGCCATAGTTCCACCTTTCCTTATACATTATAATAATATAAGGAAAAATGATAATGTTTACACTAGTAAATTATGAAAATTGGACTTTTTCTACAGTCTCGTTGTGTGAGCCGTTAGGCCTTGAGTTAGGGCTGGTATTAAAATAAAAACAAATTCCAAATTAAATATTTTATTCGTTCACTTCTTTCATCCCGAAACAGGACGGAGAGGGCTGATATTTTACGAAATCCATCAGAACCAATAAGTCTTGAATATTTTATCCCAAGATTGCTTTCTTGGATTAGCTGCACCATTGCCGTATATAAGCAATAAAGGTTTCCTTTTATTGTCATCTGCTATTGGACTTATTTTCTTCTTAATATCCGCAAGATTTTTTGCAAAGTATTTACTGTTTGCTTTTGGATAATAATAGGTCAATAGCAACCGAAAACGGCAATCAACAGAAAACAGCTTCCAAGCACTATACTCTATACGGGAGAAATAATTCTCAATTTCTATTGCGATTATGGGAGGTTTCCAGCAGCAATCATCATAAGCGATTACATCAATATTGAAATATTCATACCTACCATATTTATCTGCATGACCTTTTCTTGCTGCTTCTAATTTGAAATCGTCTTGCAATATTCGTGCGAATATCTCAGAAGCATATGCTGTCCAAGGTTCAAGATTATTCCTATTCCAACAAATTTGAGACAAATTATCTGTATTTAATGTATTTAGAAAACGCTGAAAGATATTGATAAATATGATTTTTTGATTTTTCATGTATAGCACATATTGTTTTTTGGGGATAGAGTTTGATAATAACTCTACCCCCAAAACGATTATGGTTTGTCCTTATCAGTTACTTTCTTGCAAACTTTACACATTCCACGTCCAGAACCACCCAAGCATTTCTGGCATCCTAGTGTGCCACAATTTCGGCACCTTACCATTATTCCACTTTTACTACCACAATTCTTACATGGATTGCTTATGCTCCAACTACCCAATATAATCACCCCCTTTCACTTTTTCTTATCAAGAATACTATTAACAATTCCGGCAATGACAAAAAATAGAATAAGACCTATTGTAATTTGAAATATTGTACCAAAAAGAGCAAGCAATGCGTTTGTCTGTTTTCTGTTTTCATTATATAGCTGGAGGATTGCAATAGCACCGACACCCATTCCAAAGATAAAAATCGATTTCATAATAATGCTTGCATCGTCAACCGCCCAGAATAATAAAAGAAAAAATAATCCCAAGAAAGAAAGACTTCCTCTCAATAAAATGTCTGAAATATCGTCAAAGAAACTATGATGATACGATTTGTTTGCGATAACTTCAACGGCATAAGCAAAACCAGCTATACCCAATAACGGAAAAATGATATAAATAAACAGTTCTTCCATAATTTATTTTTCTTTTAATAAAATTAGACAAACAGAAAGTATGTCTTGTTTTGAAATATCAATCACGTCTGCAAGTTTAAATATAGTTACCATTTCTTCATTGCCAAAGTCATCATCAGCAAGGGCAATCTTAATAAATGAAATTAGCAAATGCATTTTCTTCTCATTCGGTTCTTTTTCTAAACACTGCTTAACAATTTCATAGCAATGGTCTAATCCTTTTGTTGAAATATCATTTATTGTTTCCTTCATTATTTCTACAAGTGATTCATTGTCAAGTGCAGTCAATTTCAAGTTGCTGTTAATATTGAAAACTGTTACTAATTCTTGCTCCTCCAAATTGCCATCGGCGGCCACTAAAAGTGCCCAAGAATAAGCAACTCCTCTATCTACGTTTTGTGTTTCCATTTTATCCTCCTCATGAGCTTATAAGCCGTATGTTTTATCTGACCTGGTTTCTTGAGCGTTTGCTGGTCTTTTTTCGTACAGGTTTTCAGAAGTTTGTTTGATATGGTTTCCTCCTCCTTTCTTTATTTCACCGGTACCATGGATGGTGCGGTTCCTAGAACGAGTAAAATATTTTCCTTTCTTCCTGTTTATACCAGCCCTAATTTCACACAACGTTCCCGGCTTACCAGAAGTTGCCCGGAGTTTACGCAGGGCAATTTGGGCCGTAGCGAAGCGGAGCCTGGTAAGCCGTGTTGTGTGTAGTTTCTGTGGCAATTCCGTCTTTTATCCCCCCCCCAAAAAAAATCAGT
>WJLZ01000107.1 GCA_014728215.1 Chitinivibrionales bacterium | reverse complement strand
CTGGCTTCATATAAGAAATATTTTTTCAGCCTTGCCCTTTTAAGTCCGACAAAGATTTTAGATTACTTTGCGGCAGGCCTCCCCGTTATCGCCCCCCGGCTGCCGACAACCGAACATATCGTAAGCGACCGCACAAACGGACTATTCTTCGAAGTCGAAAACACCGGTTCTCTCTCCCGGGCCATAACCGAACTCTTTACCGACAATGCACTGCATGAACACCTCTGTAAAGGTGCACAGGAATCGGCACAAAAATTTTCGTGGGAGAAACGTTCGGAGCGGTTGACCGGGTTTATCGGGGAAGTGAGAAACGGTCCTCCTTTAAAAGATCGATGAATGATTACGAGAATGAGAAGGAATAGAAGTGAAAGAAAGTTTGCAGCAACGAAATGAGAGGAAGAAAATATCCGGGGACGAAACCGATGAATAGGTTAGCGCCGCCCATGGTCAGCGTTGTCATTCCCCTCTACAACGGCGAAATGTTTATTGTCGAGTGCCTGGAGAGTGTTTTTGCTCAGACAGAGCAGCCGGTGGAGATTGTTGTTGTCGACGACGGCTCGACTGACAAGTCGGTGGAGATCGTTAAAAGCTTTGGGGGAAATATCACCCTTGTCAGTCAGAAAAACGGTGACGTTTCAGCGGCTCGCAATGCAGGAGTCGAAGCCGCCGGGGGCGAGCTGATTGCATTCTTAGATCAGGATGACCTCTGGGAGCAGTGTAAGCTCGAAAAACAGATCGCCTCTTTTTGCCGGGAACCGGAAATAGATCTTGTTTTTACCGACCTGATAAAAATCGGCGCATCAGGGAAACGACATCGCCCAAAAGACAGAGACCGGATCGCCCGCTCACTCACCGACCGCACGCTGTTTAAAACGCTGGCCCTGAAAAATCTTCTCATGCCCAGTGCGGTGATGGTAAAAAAAGAGAGTTTTACCCGGGCGGGATATTTCGATGAAAGCTTTGCCACCTGCGGTGATTATGAGATGTGGCTCCGCATGGCAGGGATGGATATGAGATTCAGGTATGTTCCCGAGCCACTGACTGTTTACCGCTACCATGGAGCAAATGAATCGAAAAAAACCGAACTCATGAACGCCGACAGAATCAAAGCGGTCGAAAAGACATTTGCAAATCCATTGTTGCCCGGAGATAAAAAGGTATTGGAAAAACAAAGCCTGAGCAGAGCATACAGGGAAGGCGCCCATACATATTTCAGCGCAAAAAATTACAGAGGAGTCCTGAACTTCGCTACACGTGCCTGGAAATATGACAAAAGGGTTATAAACTGGAAGCTCTTGAGGCGATTTGTGAGGGCGTGGGTTAAAACAAGGACACAAAAAGCACCATGAAAAAGCTACTGATAATCACCCGTGATTTTCCTCCCTATGAAGGTAGGGGCGGCGTAATGAGAATTCTCAAATTTGCCGCGTATCTTCCCGAATTCGGGTGGAAAGCATCCATTTTCTGTGAAAAGAAAGGTGTTACCGGTGACAATAGCCTGCGTAAAGAAATTGACGGTAAAGCGGAGGTTATACCTGTAGCCTGGAAATCGCCTTCACAGCAAAAAAATTATCACAAGGAAAGGCTCAACGCACCGGACGTTTCTACTATTCAGAAGGTGCATTCTCTTTCATATCGCAGCCTCTATTTTAACCTTCTTATGAGTTATCATAATTATTTCATGGCGCCAGATTTACATTGGCCCTGGGCGCAACAGACAATCGAGCATGCTCTGAATCTCCACAAAGATCGTTCGTTTGACGCTCTTCTTACCTCAGGCCCTCCATTCTCAACCTTCAGAGCCGGGATCGAAATACAAAAATCAACCCAACTCCCCTTGGCACTCGATTTCAGAGACGGTTGGTGGAAGAACCCCCTCTATAAAAACTGGAAAAAGAAATTTATTGATGCTCAAAACCGACTCCTCGAAAAACAGGCGGTCTCTGTTGCCGGGCTGGCGCTTTTTGTGAGCGATCCGCTCACTGAAATTTACCAAAAACGCTATCCTGCAGCTCAGTGTAGAATGAGAACACTTGAAAACGGATTTGATTCGAATGATTTCAAAGAGATTTCTTCACCCAACGATACAAAAACGGACACACTTAATTTTATTTTTTGCGGGAGCGTGGGTGGCCGGCGTGATCCCGGTCCGTTTCTGAGTGCTGTCGAACAGATCAAAAAAGATTTTCCGGAATGGGCTGAGAATGTAAGAATATCATTTGTAGGACGGTTCAGAGGCGATAAGGAGGGATGGAAAAAAAGGCTTGGAAATATGCTTGAGATAACCGGTGAAGTAAATCACGAAAAAGCTATCCGGTATATGACCGCTGCGGATATTCTGGTCCTGATCACTCATGCATCCGAGGGCGGCAAAACAGTCATGAGCGGTAAGATTTACGAATACGCGGCGTTGCGAAAACCGATCCTTGCCGTCGCTCACGAATGCGCGGCAACCGATTTCATCCGAAAGTACAACGCCGGATTTGTCGTCGGCTACGAGAAGATTGATGTAATTACATCTATGCTGAAAACGATAATCGGAATGTGGAAAGAAGGGGAGGAATTTCCGAGGATCGGCAGGGAAACGCTACGATTGTATGAGCGGAAACGGCTTGCGGGGATTTTAGGGGGAGAGCTGGATAAGCTTATTGAGCAGCTTTCACCTCGGCGCGTGAGATGAACTGTGCGATTTTACTTTGTATTTAATAGAATATTTTCGGCAGATATCGCGCGCATCATCATTAATAAGGCGTATTTGTTCGTTTCCGCTTAGTCCATTGAGTTTGCGGCTCAGAGCCCTTCGCCATTTCCATACTTCTTCCAATGATTTACCATAGTTCATTGTAATCACCCGCTTCATACACCCAATCACTGCCTTTTATAAGGCGGCTTCAACCCCTTGAACATCGGATAATGCTTGACATTAAGCGTGCATAATTCTGCGCCCGAAATAAAACAGGTTGCAGCTATGATTGCATCAGGTATTTCAACTGAATGTGACGGCCGGTATTTATTCACAAAATTGCCGGCTACACGGGCAATCTCATTTGTCGCTGCAAAGACCGGGAAAATTGAAAACAGCCGATCGATTTCAGTCTCCTCTTTCCGTCCCCTGATTCCTGCATAGATTTCCGCTACGGTTATCACTGAAAAACAAATCGATTTCGATTCTGCTTTAAACCAGGGAACTGCCTGATTGTTTCCACGGAGGAATTCTATTACAATATCAGTATCGACCAGAATATTCCCGCTCATCGGCTCGACCTCGTATGCCATCCGGTTCTTAAATCACGAATATCGGGTACATCTGTTCTTTGCGCCCAAACACCTGCAATTTCATCTAAAATCCGGGACTTATCAATTTCACCGGCCCTGGCCAGCAAATCATCGATCGCCTGTCGGACTAAATCACTCTGACTGACACCTTTTGCCAGTGCGACAGACTCTAAACCGCTTTTTTCCTGCTCGGTTAAATATATTTGCGTTCTGATCATAATACTCCTGATGTATTTTTTAAATGTATACATCTTGAATATACATCATTACGCATAAAAAAGCACGCATTGCCTTAATTTATCTGCCCAGGTTGCCTTCAATTCGGCTCCCTGCTTTTTGGTCTTCCCCCTGATTTTCTCTCTTCTCTTTGTGCCTCTATGGTGAATTCTTCTCCTCACCCAAACTGGTTCCCCACCAACTCTTCGAACGTAGGCCCTTTCATTTCGGGAATCAGCTCATTGATGCGGGTGTAAATGGCTTTTAGGTTGCCGATAAACGGCAGATAAGAATATCTTTCATATCAGGCTTGCGGCGAGTATTTTTCTTTGAAATATTCGTACAGCACCGCAATGCCATTCTCAAGTTCGATTTCCGGCTCGAATCCAAGTTGTTCTTTTATTTTTGCAATCGCCGAGTAGTTTCTCTTGATTTCGCCGGTCCGGGGCGCCACATGACCAACCGTTGCATCCTTTCCGGTGACTCTGCGCAGGATATCGACAAGCTCGGTAATGCTGGTCTCTTTTCCCGAAGCCACCTGAAAGATTTCAAACCCTTTGTCCCGCTTAAGCGATAGCCATATAGCCCGGGCAATATCATACGCATTGATAAAATCGCGAGTCTGGGAACCGTCACCATATATAAGAAGATCATCGCCCTTTAAAAGCTCTTTCATCATCTTGGCAACGACACTGGTCTTGTGATCGGAATACTTCCCGTAAGCATTTGCAAAGCGCAAACATGTTGTTGCGATTCCATAGCAGTTGGCATAAGCACTGCATAATGCTTCGCCGCATAATTTAGCTGCGCCGTATGGGGACAGAGGACGGGGAAGTGCTCTTTCATCGATAGCTGCAGGCTTTTCACCAACAGCCGCGTTTGATGATGCGAGGACCAGTCTTTTTATTGAATTCACCCGAGCCGCTTCAAGCACATTGATCGTACCGTCTATATTGATTGAATACGACTCTAATGGATTTTTTACCGACTTTACTACTTCTGTGTAGGCAGCAAGATGTATTATTGCATCGATATTGCAGCTTGCATTTATCAGCGCATCAATATCACGAATATCTGCTGTAATTATTTTTATGTTGACTGTATGCCCATACCTGAAAATACCCTGGTCTTTCCCTACACAGGAATCATCAAAAGATAATCCTGTAATGCTTTTTATATAGCCGATACTGCATTTAACAAGATTATCGAAAAGAATTATCTGCTGAATATCATCTCTTTTGCAAAGGTGTTCAACCAGATTAGCACCTATGAAACCCGCTCCTCCTGTAATTAATATATTCATGAATTAGTGTCATTTCGGTTATGCGCTTGCAATGCCGTATTGATCATTTCAACAAGCGTCGCTTCGGTCTGGGCGCCAACTTTTCTCTCTATCTCGTCACCGTTTGCAAACGCAATAAATGTGGGGACCCCGTTAACCGAATACCTGGCAGCCGCCACCTGGTTTTGATCTACATTCATCGTTGCTATTTTTACCTTATCCACAAATCTGGCGGCGAGTTTTTCAACAACCGGTTCAATCATTTTACACGGAGGACACCATGAAGCCCAGAAATCAACCAGAACAGGTATTTCAGATTCAATTACTTCGCTATTGAAATTATTATCTTTTAATATCATTATATCAATCCTGCTGTCGAGATATCACATTTCCCATTCTTCGAGTATTTCCATTTGCCTCTTCTGGCCGCCCCATGTGGTCTTGGGGAGTATAACATGCCGCTTTTCTTCAATACGCGCTTTTATCTCAGGCTGCGAGAGAAGCTTGAACATTTCGTACACTTCCTCTTCCAGTGATGCTTCCGACTTCAGACCGAACTGCTCAGGCAGTTTATCAAAAAGCGGTTCAAAAGGATGGTCATCCGCTTCTACACGCGGATTTTGTAATCGCTGCATTTTCGGCTTGAGCCCGAATTCCTTCTTACCGATTTTCGCGACTGTTTCGGCAAGCTGCCGCAATTCATAAAAACCGGTCATCTGATTTACAACATCATACTGCCCAGGCTCGGGAGGCGAACAGATAAGGCGGACCATGCATTGCATTGCATCACGAAGTGCGATGAAACTTCTCACCTGTTTTCCTTTTCCGTAAATAGATAAGGGTATACCAACAATAGCTTGAGATACGAATCGATTAATCGCAGTCCCGAACCATTCATCGATATCAAAACGGGTTCTTAATCTTGGGTCAGAAGCAACTTCATTAGTATGCACCCCATAAATTACCCCCTGCATAACATCATAGGAACGGAGCCACCAATACTTGCAAGCTTCATACGCATTAAACGTATCCTGCACTTTGCTGACATGGTAAAAGCTCACAGGATCTCGTGGAGTAAGTTCGCCTCCAAGGCTCCATTCACGATCCCCCCATTTTAATACAGCGTCTCCAGGGAAGATCCCTTCAAATATTGGGCGTCCGGTTAGCGGTGCCCCGTATTCACCCATTGTTCCAAGTTTTATCAGTGATGACTCCGGGACTAGTTCTTTCATAGTAAAAAGCAGTCCCAGCGACCCAAGTACATTATTTTTCTGCACCCATATGGCATGATCGACATCAACCATACTGTAAGGTGCACTGGGACATTCTGCATAATGGATTATCGCCTCCGGCTTGACTTCATCAATAAATTCCTTGAGGCGTGATCTATCAAGAATATCAAACCGTCTGAAATTAAGATCGATATCCAGAACCTCCCGGGCAGATCTAATTCTCTCGCTCATTCTTGTAATGGGAACTGCGGTATGCGAACCTTTTTCGGCAACCCAGTCTCTTCTGTAGTAGCAATCGACTCCACTGACATTGAAACCAAGCTTTCCCAATTTTAATGCAAGCGGCCACCCCAAGTAGCCATCCATACCAAGAATCATTACTTTCATATTTTTAAGCTTGTAGCCATACTCAGATTTTTCCCACTGCGGACAATCTTCAAAAGTAATGCTTGTCGGATCATAAAGACCAAGATCCCGACGGCGCTTGCATTCAACCATCACCTGCCCGCCTGAAGGATCATTCATCAGTTTTTCCTGATTTACTGTCGACTGTCCACAAGCCCTGAAATCAACATTTCCCTTGAAATCAACCGCCGGACAATTCCAACAGGTCTTCTGCGAATTCTTCATGGAAACTCCCTGTGATAAAACATTAGTTATAAATTTAATGCTGCTTTGATATCTTCAACAGATCTGACTGATGGATAGCTGGCTCCCGGCGGCATTTTAACCCCAAAAAAAGTGTCCCTGTAAGTGTGCTTACCCCCAAATATTTCATTTTTGTTGTATACTGTCTGTGCTTTTATAGTTCCCTTAAGATCTATGCCCCGTGCACCAATGAGCACAAGATCTGGAGCATAGACGGCAAATTCACCTTTTGATATTTCCTTACCTTCAAATATCTCACTAATAACAGGACGATCTTCAATTATACAATGCATAAATCGATCCGACAATTCTTTTACTATTTTATCTGCATGACTTTCATCAACTCTTCCCCGTGGATACCTGTCTTTGTAGTTCAGATAAATGCGCCCAGGATCCATAGCAAAAGCAATTGTACCTTCATCGATATCATTATAACTCCGCGGAGGATCGTTTTTTAATTTTAAATAGCCCCATTCTTTGAGATAAAAGTTGACAAATGCTTCATACTCCTGGACCTCAAAACCATGGTCGGACATGAATGCAATCGTATCTGAAGAGTCGCATTGAGCACATAATTCACCAATATATGCATCGATTTTTCTGAAATGATCGATAACTTTTTCATGGAAGGGATGATTTTCATCAAGAGCTGCCTGAAACAGGAAGTGTGACAGTCGGTCGGTTCCCGTGAAAACAAGCATGAAAACATCCCATGCCTCCCGCTCCCAGATCATTTTGGCAGCAGATATGCGTTTGTCGAGCGTTCCATCGAGGTCTTTTAAAAAAAGCTCAATTGATTGATGGGCTTTAGAAGAATCGACATCGATCTTATATCCTATCTCTGCAAGCTGCGCATAAAGTTTTGTTGGATATATCGCTTTTTCTAGATCGAGGGCCACAAATCCGGCAATATGGATTCCATTGATCGGTTTGGCAGGAAACGTAAACGGCGTATTAATTATTGCGTATTTCTTCGATTCATCCGGAGTGTAATCATCCTTAAGCCAGAATGCCGGTTTTTTAAGAGAATCGAAATTAGGAAACCTGAGCACATAGCTTTGTGGTGCAAGTGCCGTGAAACCGTAAACCCCATGCTCTGAAGGATTTTTTCCGGTAATTATCGTTGCCCATGAGACCGATGAAATTTCAGGAAGTGTCGAAGTTATCTCATAAAGCTTCCCTCCGGAAAGGACCTTGCCCGTTTCCGGCATAATACCATTTGAGATGTACTTTTTTAAAAGAGAATAAGGAATGCCGTCAAGACCAATAATAATCGTTCTATTCATATATTGATACTGAAAAATGTTGTGGAATAGTAGAGCAGCGAGCTTTCAGGCTGACAATTAGATTACATGTAACCAAGCTCTTCAAGCTTTTTTGCAATTTTCTCTTCATCATTTTCATCCGGATTCAACTTTTCAAGAATTATATGAACAATGTATTTCTCGATGCTGTTGAAACCAAGCTTTTCAGCCCTTTCCTTTAATTTTTCATAAATTTCTTCATCAATATTTAGCTTGAATTCCATGCATTTCCTCCCTATAAATCATCTGTAATAAATTCGATTATTTATTATATTTTCGGAAGTTGACCTTCAATAAATGGCACCTCAAATACCTTCTCATGAAAGACAGGACCATGGCCGAAATAGCCATCCTCTCCGAATAGCTCCCCGTGATCTGCAGTAATAATGAAATATGTATTTGCCGGGCACTTTTTGAAAAGCTCACCAATTATTTCATCAAGATATTCAACGCATTTGACCTGCTGATTGTGCAGCCGTTTCATTTGCTCCATTTCAAAAAAAGCATCATCCGAAACGCCCACAGGATCTGCATCCATTTTTTTAAAAACACCATGCACACCGCTGATATGTGGAAGATCATCAAGCATATAAGGATAATGTGTCTCACCAACATTGAAAAAATAGAATTTAGGCTGGTTTCCTTCAAAAGACACGTCGTCAACCATTCCTTTAAAATCAAAATGGTTATCCATAAGCTTGTAATCGTCAAATCCCGTGCTCATTGTGGTATACTGATTAAGCACCGGCATGCTGACTCGCCCAATAGTTTTGTACCCTAATTGCTTTAATTTTGTCGGAAGATTTATATGAGGCAAAAAGCTGCGGAATGAAAGATCATCAACTCCCAGGCGCTCTTTCCATTTTGCAAATTCTTCTTTGTAGACATTACTGGCAAATACATGTTTTGGGGATATATGAGGCATTAGGCCCATGAGGTACACGTAATGGGACGGAGAAGTCCAAGATGCATATGAATAGCGGCATTCTGCAGCACCAATATTATTGATATACGGCGTTTTTGCACGTTTATATGTATCAAAACGACAACTGTCAAAAATAACAAAAAATAGATTTTTCATATTAAGTATTTTAGACAGGATCAGTTCGCTTATTAGGCATATATTCAGGAACAATTTCCTTAAGCAACCCTCTTACTTGACTATTTGAGAAGGAATATATTTGTTCTTTGACATTCTCTAATTTCTGCATAATTTCTGCATTGAATTGCGATTTTTTTTCAATAACAAATATTTTTTTGTGTTCAGTTGACATTGTGCCCTCAATCTCAGTAAGGAGTTCTTCCTTGAGTTTTTCTCCCGGCCTTAAGCCAATATATTTAATCGGTATATCAATCTGGGGGCGCAATCCTGAAAATTCTATAAGCTTATATGCAAGATCTTTAATTTTTACAGGGTTACCCATTTTTAAGATAAATAAATCTCCCCCTTCTCCCATTGCACCAGCCTGCAATACCAACTGTGCCGCTTCAGGTATTGACATAAAATATCTCTGGACTTCAGGATGTGTTATTAGGACTGGGCCACCACGTTCTATCTGCTTCTTAAAAAGCGGAATTACTGATCCGCGAGAACTAAGCACATTACCAAATCTTACTGCCATGCATCTCATATTAGAATTAGGAGCAATAGATTCAAACATTATACGCTCAGCAAGCAATTTAGACGCGCCCATGACATTAGTTGGCCGAACAGCTTTATCCGTTGATATCATAACAAATCGCTCAACATTATACTCATGGGCGATACTGAGGATACAATGTGTGCCAAAAACATTATTTACTAACGCATCGTGGCAATGTATTTCAAGCAATGGGACATGCTTATATGCAGCAGCATGAATAACAATTTCGGGCTTAAATTTACTAAAAAATGTTCTCATTCTATCGCTATTATTAATATCTCCTATAAGGGCACGGCAATTAACAGCTGCATCCTTCTCCTTCAACTCATTTTGAATCTCAAACAGAAGTGTTTCATCTTTATCAAGAAGCAGCAATTCCGAAGGAGCAAATCTAACTAAATGCCTAACTAGTTCAGAGCCGATTGATCCACCAGCACCAGTAACTAAAACTCGTTTATCTTTATATATATGTTCTATAAGTTCTGCATTTAGTTTAACCGACTTCCTACCTAACAAATCTTCAATTTTAACTTCTCCATATCGAGAGGACACCACTTTGCCGGTGATGTAATCTGAAACATTAGGTACATTCATTATTTTGCAGTGGAAACGTCCTTTTGCTTGAATTAAGATGCCCGTTTCGCGTTGAGCTAAATCTTCTTTAGCGATAATGATTGTATTAACATTATTGTTCTCGATTATTTCAAATATATCTTCTATTTCACCAAGTACTGGGGTTTGGTGGATCTTAATTCCCTTTTCATTTGCTGATCCTATAAATCCAATTATGTTAAGAGCGAGATCTGTATTCCGCTTGATTTCTCTTAGAACGGCTTCTCCTCTATCCCCCGCTCCAATCAGTAATGCATTTTCTTGACAATGAGGTCGTATTGGTGAATATATCTCTCGAAGTAATCTCATTGACAGACGTTGGCCTGAAAGAAGAATAAATGACAGGAAAGCGTCAATAGGAATAACCCCTGTAGGAAATTCTGGATCGAGAAAGAAATGCTCTATTAAAAGCATTCCCACTGCTGCTCCTACTATGACTTTTGTTATGTTAAATAAGTCCTTAATACCTACATATCTCCAGTAGCCTTCAAACAATCCATAAAAAGCCATAAGGGAAATTTTCATCATGATAATAAGAGGGGCAGTACGAAGGAATTTGCCAAGCCAATTCCAGCTATTGTTGAGCATTAAATCGAAACGGATGAGATATGCAATATAATAGGAAAGTACACACAGAAATAATGAAATTACAATTATTATTAAACGCCGTTGCTTTCTCCCGGAATCGCGAACATATCCGCTTATATTTGTGACAACTGAAAGTATAGTCAATAAGACAAGCTTAATATCATAGAGGAAAGATTGCTTAGCAATATAGGCAAGGTCAAATGAAGCTTTTTTTGGAATAAGAACCGTTTTATGATATTCAAATAATTCTTCTTTGCTGCCAACAATCTCTTCTTCATCACGGTAAAATATCGCCGCAGGACTTGTTATGCCAGGTTTAACTGAAAAAAGCTTGTGATACTCTGATTTATATGTTGAAACAAGCTCAGGTATTTCTGGCCGAGGTCCTACAAAAGACATATCTCCAAGAAGAACATTAATTAGCTGAGGTATCTCATCGATCTTATATTTCCTTAGGACACTTCCTACTGGAGTAATACGTTTGTCATTTTTTAATGTTACAAACCCTCCTTTTCTATCTTCATTCTTCATAGTACGAAATTTAAATATTATGAATATTTTCTTATTTTTTCCGACTCTTTTCTGCCGAAAAAGAATTGGCCCTGGCGATGAAAGCTTAATGAAAATAATGGTAAGGAATATTATTGGACTAAGAATTATTAGCCCAATTAGGGAAAATGCTATGTCGAAGCTTCTTTTGAGTAGATAATACATTAATAGTAGATTATTTATTATTCAAAATAGCATGAATTGTTTTGCACACATATTCAAGCTCTTTTTTTGTTAAAGATGGATAAATAGGCAAAGATACACACCCTCGCCAAAACCTTTCGGAATTTGGATAATCATAAGGATCTAAATTATAGGTGCTCTTATAATAGCTCATTCTATATAAGGGTTTATAATGCACAGAGGTTCCTATACCATTTTGCGCCATCTGAACAACAAAGTCATTCCTTGTAATTGAAGAATTCTCATTAAGAATAATATGAAACAGATGCCAAGAATGATCATTAAAGTCACAATGTATTACCGGAAGATCAATACCCGAAATATTTGACAAACAAGTGAAGTAATGCTCAGCGCAATCTTGTCGCTTTTTCCTAAAATATTCTGCTTTTTCTAATTGCGCAAGGCCTATTGCAGCATTGATGTCTGCCATATTATATTTGAATCCAGGAGCAACTACATCATATTCCCAATCTGCCATATTATTTGTATAACGATCCCATATGTCTCTATTGATGCCATGAAGACGCATTATTTTTGTTCTCTTAGCGATGTCTTCTCTATTTGTCGTTAACATGCCCCCTTCGCCTGTTGTAATGGTTTTATTGGCATAAAAACTAAAACAAGTAACATCACCTAATGATCCAATGATATTTTTCTCAATGCGTGTTGGAAATGCATGGGCGGCATCCTCAATTAAGCTTAGCCTATTGCTTTTACATATTGTTAGAATATCATTGCCATTATTAGATAAAAGCTGCGCTGCTTGTCCGCCATAATGTACTAATATCAAAGCTTTTGCAGAGGGATATTTGCGTATTGCTTTTGCAAGTATTTCAGGGGTGACTAACGCTGATCCATATTCTACATCAAGGAAGATTGGATCAGCGTTCAGATATCGAAGTACTTCAGCAGTAGCAGTAAATGTTATTGATGGCACAAATACCTTGTCGCTGCTTCTTATTCCAAGTGCTTCTAAGCCTAAATGAAGTGCTGCTGTACATGAATTAACTGCACATGCATATCTGGCATTCACATATTGTGCAAAATTTTTTTCGAGCTCTTTTACTTTGGATGCACTTGTTAGCCATCCGCTTTTAAGCACTTCCAGCACATAATCAGCTTCATTACCATCACAGGATATTTTAGAAAACGGCAATTTCATTTGCAAGGCTTAATATTATTACTTTTTCTCTTATCTTAAAATGCTTTTAGGAAACATTCTGAAATTCAAGAGCTTAATATGTAATGAACAATGATAATTATATAGTTCTTAAGCGTTTGTTGGCTATCATTTTTTCTTTTGCAGATGTTTCTTTTTTATTTCATAAATATATCGATTCATTTTTCTCCCTTCTGCGGTTTGGTATATAAAATCCAATTTCCAACCTTGGCTTTGATAAAAAGCATTAATTCGACAATTATTTTCTGCATCTGTAGTTAAATAGCATGATATAATATTTCTATAAGATATTTTCTGTATCCATAGCTTTATTAGCAATTTGCCAATGCCGCAACCTTGATATTTTGGCGCTACCGCAATTGAACTCAAAAGTGCGCATTGTTGTCCGGGCGGTGTACCACGATAAAAAACAGCTCTAAACAGCCTAGGAATAATCCATGGTTTTCTTAATATTGCATTTATGCTATTAACGGAAAATACCCACCAACGCCTAATAAGTAGTCGCTTGAAATATCCTGCCGGGCTATCTGTTCCTACAGCAAATCCAGCTAACTTTCCATTAGTTTCCGCAACAAGAGCTAAACCGGTTTTATCATAGAGAAAAGAGCGATAAAATTCTTTAAGGAACCTTTCCCCCAAAAAGCTTAAAAAAAAGTTTGGAAATGATGCAATATGGATAGCAGTTACTTTATTTATGTGTTCTTCTTGCATTTTTTTTATTTCGATATCCATAGCATGAAATTGTCTTGGTTCACCGTGAATCGGAATTTTAACTGTTTGGTATAAGCTATATTCAGATTGACAAGACTGGGGCTCTGCCCCAGACCCCGAGGTTTTAAAAGGCATAAAAAAAAGCTCCAGATTGTTTATTGAATATAT
>WJLZ01000106.1 GCA_014728215.1 Chitinivibrionales bacterium | reverse complement strand
CGTTATACAATTATTTTGATTGTTGAACGCCGATGACGCTAATTTGGCTGATTATCGCTGTATTTTTTTAATTTTTAGTTTTCTGACCAGCGAATATCAGCATGATCAGCGTCATTAGCGTTCTATTTTGGACACGAGTGTCATTTTATATGAATTATCACGTTTTTATGAGATGTTCAGATACACGCTCCAGCAAGCCCTGTTGGTATATCGGCAGTTTAGGTGTCGGATTTTAGACATGCGGACAGGTGATTTTCACCATAATCCTTCAGTTCCGGAATTTTTTCGAGGCATTCGGGCCCCCTCTTTGGGCATCGTGGATAAAAGGGACACCCGAGACCGGCAGTCTCAAGGTTCTTCTCCTCTACAGACAATCCACCCCGGCGTTTTCTTCCCTTGCCCGGTACGGGGACACTTTCGAGCAGGAGTTCTGTGTATGGATGGAGGGTGTTTTCAAATATCTGCTTATCGGTACCCATTTCCATGATACGCCCCAGATACATCACTGCAACTCTGTTTGCAACATGCCGCACAATTGCCAGATCGTGCGAGATAAACATCAAGGTAAGCCCGTATTTCCTTTGAAGGTCCTGAAGGAGATTGATAATCTGTGCCTGAATGGAGACATCGAGTGCACTCACCGGTTCATCAGCAATTACAAGTTCCGGACGGGTTGCCAGGGCCCGGGCAATGCCGATACGCTGGCGTTGACCTCCGGAGAATTCATGGGGATATCGATTGAGAAAGTCCGGTGACAGCCCTACCTGGCCGATCAGTTCCCTGATTCGTTCATTCCGTTCGGTTCTGAATCCCAGCTTGTGAACTTTCAGCGGTTCTTCAAGAATGTTTTTTACTGTCATACGGGGATTGAGAGAACTGAAAGGGTCCTGAAATATTACCTGTATGAATTTACGCAAGGTCCGTTTTTCCGAATGAGAAAGCTCAGACCATTGAATGCCTCTGTCCCGCCAGGGACCGGCGGCGAGAGCGATGATTCCATGAGTAGCGGCAATCAGATTGAGTATTGCCAAAGCCGTAGTCGTTTTGCCGCATCCCGATTCACCGACAAGGGCAAATACTTCTCCGCGATTCACCGAAAAAGAAACCCCGTCAACCGCCTTCACAAATCCTGCGGTTTTTCCGACAACCCCTTTCTTTATAGGAAAATGGACTTTCAGATCCTTTACTGAAACCGCCATAGCTGATGATTTCCTGTTGGCGGATTGATTGTTATTTGTCATGGAGGAAACACCTCACTCGTTGGTTTTCAGATGGAGTATAAAGCGGTGGATGCTCATGTTTGCATCGTTCCATAACATGGTCGCATCGGGGATGAAAGGGACAGCCGGGAGGTATGCTCAACGGACTCGGAACCTCACCCTTGATAACTTTCAGGCTGTTTTCCTTGCGGTCGATATAGGGTATTGTTTTCAGCAGGCTTTGCGTATAGGGGTGAAGAGGTGATGAAAAAAGCTGGTCTGCAGGAGCATACTCGACCATTTCGCCTGCATACATCACCAGAATTTCGTGAGCTACATCACATACAATGCCGAGGTCGTGACTGATCATGATCATGCTCATATTCATTTCTTGTTGTAAATGGAGCAGCAGATCAAGAATACGGGCCTGAACCGTGACATCCAGAGCCGTGGTAGGTTCATCGGCAATAAGCAGTTTGGGCTTGCATGACAATGCCATGGCAATCATAACCCGCTGGCGCATGCCTCCACTCATCTGGTGGGGATAATTTTCCGCCGCCGCAGGCGGATGAGGGATACCTACCTTTTCGAGTATCTCGATTGTCGCCTGATGCGCTTCGGCGGGGGGTAATTTCCGGTGAAGCATAATCGCTTCGCTGATCTGAGAGCCGCAGGTGAAAACCGGGTTCAGTGAGGTCATGGGATCCTGAAAGATCATCGATATCTCCCTGCCCCGGACTGAGCGCATCTCACTCTCCGAAAGAGAAAGAAGATCTTTGCCGTTTAAATAGATCTCACCGGTCTCAATTTTCCCCGGTGGTTGAGGAATGAGACGCATGGCGGCCAGAGAGGTGACACTTTTTCCGCACCCCGATTCTCCAACGATACCAAGTGAACGTCTGGGATGGATATCAAAAGAGATATCACGAACTGCAGGAGATATCCCCTCATCAACCTCAAAGGAAACACTGAGATTTTTTACCGAAAGCACTGTAGCTTGATTATTATGCATGTATCAAAAATACTTGCAGTAGAGTCTGAATGGAAGGATTCGGGTCTCAAATATGGAACTTCCAATCTCATTGGTGGTACTTAAAATTAAATAATCGGCATATTTTGAAGAATAAACCCGTTTTTTGATGGCATGAGCATTGCATTTATCACTTTTTGTTTGACCGCTTCGGCAATATTTATTATTTATACATAACATATGGAACTTACAGAGGACTGATAAATGAAAAAAAAGGCATGCCCATTCGCCGTTGCACAAATAATACTCCTGGTGAATTTATCCATGACGCTGTCTGCATGGGCCGAAAATGATCAGGGATATGGATATGATATTCATTGTGGAATGAGAAACATTTTCACCCTTTCCGGCGAGATGATTGCTGTTCCTCTCTACCTTGCCAATTTCGAAGAAATCGGCATTTATTCCTGTTCTTTCACCGTATCTATCAGCAGCCCATGTAGCCTGATTGTACAGGAGGTCACAACTGAAACCGGAATTGCCGCAGGATGGGCCGTTGCAACCCAGAAAAAATCATATCATGAAACAGCAGTTATTCTGGAAAGTGCAGAGGATTTCTCCTCTGTGGCACCGGGTGCAGGTGCCCTGTACTATGGTTCCGGAGAACTGGTTATATGCAAATTAGTGATTCAATCGGGTTCCCAATTACCAGCTGTCTCCGACATTTCTCTTGTAAATATCACCATGGAAACAGAACAGGGGACTGTGACGATTGAACCGTTGGTTCGTAAAGTAAAACCGCAGATTGCCCAGGAGTCGATCAGGTTCGGGGATGTTGATCTAAATCGGCAAATTCAGTTGGATGATGCTCATGCGATTTTAACGTATGCCATTGCCGATGATTTTACCGGAAAAGATGAATATGGTAATTTGATTTCAATTAATAAAGCTGATGTCTATACCGATGGAATAATTACTGTTTATGATGCTGCCCTGGTGTCGCTTCATGGGATCGGTCTGGTTGCCGAGCTTCCGATAAATGCATCGCTTGTTCCTTCATCCGGACTGGGGCGGGTGAATGTTGAACTGGGAACGCCACAGCCTCTTTCAACTCCGGACCTCTACCAGTACCGATTGAAGGGGAGTAATGTCTCAGGGCTCGTTTCAGCTCAGGCAGAATTTATCCTGGATCCTGAGGTTATAAAGCAAATCAAACCACCCACAACAACAACAATCAAAGGCGCTCGAATAATCGGGAATTTCAATCCTGCTACAAATGTCTACAGGGTAGGATTAATTACCAATGACAAAGTTGAAGCATACGAAAAAGATCTGTTCGTCCTGAATGTCCAACATAATCCGGGTTACCAGAATACCGGTCTCTATCTTAAAAATGTGATAGTTAATGAACAAACATTTCTTGCTTTCGATTCTTCATCATTCAGGGCGCCTGCCGGAAGTGATATGGTTTCACTCCCCCGACCAAATAAGGGTTTTAATATTACACCGGCCAATCATTCAGGCATGAGAACATTCAGAATTGCCAATAATTCGGAAAATTCCTTTACCCTCTCGCTCTTTTCATTGAATGGTGAATTGATCTGTTCACGCAGGTATGGCCGTGGAACCGTTACTGCCGGATTCAGCTCCGGCAATGTTTCATCAGGTACCTATTTTCTGGTGTTAAAAAGCAGCACCGTAACATTCACCAGAATGATAACCCTTGGCAAATAAACCCAAATCTCATCAAGAATAACATTGTGTTAAGTTGCCGTTCCATTTCTGAGACTGAATATCCAGGGTATGACACTACAAAGATTCAACGTTCCCGACTATGGCCAAAAAAGGGGGCATATGGTGGCATAGATATTGCATTCTTCCTGATACTTTAATGCAAAATAATGTAGGAGAGGTATAATTGTTCATAAGGAGGTAAAATCGATGAAACGGAAACAGCAACCGGCGCTTACGATATTGTTTGTTGTTTTTGCTCTGAGCATTTCATCTGCACAAATTGTTCTTGATGGAAGCTATTATAACGGAGGGCATATACGGTCGAGAGGAGTCGCCGACAACCGCAGCGTCTACACAAAGGTCGATTCGATCGTAACGGAGACACATATCGTCAACGGAATTGCAACAACGCGACTCATCATGGTGCTCCGGCCTGATTTTTACCGCCAATATGTAAAAAGTTATACCGATTCGGTTATCTATGTCCAAGGCCGTCCAGTGCTTCTGGAGGATCAGGACTGGCTCGAGAAAGCTATTGACAGTGTGGAAATTACCGCAACGTTCGGGCTTCCCGCCGATTTTGTTGCCGAAAGTCTTTTTCTCTGGATAAACAACGAACCGGTGGCCGGTCAGATTCAGGATCGCAATCTCGCCAGTGCCCAGTATAACGACATTGTGGGTGTAAGAAAAGACCCCGCGCTTCTGGAATACCATGGGAATGGCTCCTATAATCTAAGGATTTTTCCCGCCCGTTCCAACCAGGCTCGCAAAATCTGTATTGTATTTCATCACACCCTCGATGATGATTCCCTCAATCTGATTACCGCTTCAGTTCCCTTGACTTTTGATAGTTCGAATGTCTCTTATGATGTTGATCCGAAGATGGGCAAAACAATCGGCTATATGAAAGCTTCTTTTTCGACATCCGATAATCGCCAGTACACCGTTACCATGCCGGGACTGGGACGCGGTGAATTTTCACCGGGGAAGGCGCTGATGCTTGAAAATTACACAATTGGGAAGCTTGACAGTGGCATTATTGTTGCCGATGATCCAACCACGGGGGTAGAAGAATTTTCCTGGATCGGCAGGGATAAAGTGAATGGCAAATTAAATATCGGATTCGACATGGTTCTTGAAGAATCAACGGTTGATCTTGAGGATGAGCCTGATACACGCATTATCGTATTTGACATCCGCAATGAATGGTGGGACTGGAACACATATAATGAGCAGATGTATGGCTTTATGGATATTCAGTACGATCCCCACAGCGACTATGAGAAAATAAACATATTGCGCAGGGCTCAGAAATATGCAGTTTTATCTCTTCAGAATTATGTGAATGACTCGCAGAAATTCAATATTATATTTGCGGGAGCCAACGCCGGGCCGCTGTTTCAGGCGCCGGTTTCACCGACACCCGAAAATCTGGCCGCGGCATATGAGGCGATACGTAACGCCCGGCCCGATCCGGCGGCATCGACCGAAAATGCCCTGTCTCATGCACTCGATATGGCGCCGGACGGCATCGCTATTCTCATCAGCGATCTCTATCAGCCATATAACTATGGCAAAAATATTTATGATAGAAACGGCTCCTATGCAGGCTACGAAATTTCCGATGACGGCAGTGCCTATGATACGCTGTTGAGCCGGATCGACAAACTTGTTTCGCAATCGAATGCTACGCTTTTTACCATTGCCGATGAATATCGTCTTCATTCCATTGCCAACCAAACCGGTGGTTTCCAATTGGCATCGCTGCGTGGGATGTATTACTACGGATACCGGACATATGCGTATTATGATGTCGATGGTGTTCGGAAGCAAGTACCGCAGCTTCCGGAACTCTACTTTGACAATCCTTATAATGGGGGAATAACGGATCTGGAAGTTATTTCCAATGAGGGAGTGGACGGTATTGTTTATACAACCGATTATTCGAACTATTATTATGCTCGCGGTGGCATTGAGCCGTTAATCCTGGAAGACTGGTATCCCGGGGCTCAGCCCCGTTCCACTGAAACACTTATTCGGGTTGCAGGAACGCTTACCGGTGGGCCACAATCACAATATTCTTTTACTGTCAAAGGAAAAATGGGAGGTTTGAATTTCACCCGGCAGGTAATCGCCGTTCCTGATGATATTCCCCCCGCCGGTGAATCCAATGATGTCCAGCGGGCATTCCGGAAAACCGAATATCTTGCCAACCGGAACTGGTATGAAAACGCCGCGGCGATCAAGGATATCGGAAAAGAGTATCATATTGTCACCCGTCAGACAAGCCTTCTGGCGCTGGAGCCATGGATGCAACTCTGGGAGGATACCATTTCGCAGAACCAGGATCAGGCGCGAAACGGTACTGAAACCGGTGCGCCTGCTGCACTGTCTGATATGAGCTATTCGGGAGGCTCCGGCGATGATGTGATCGATGATATTTCCCTTGATGAGCTCATTTCCGGCTCCACCCCGGTGCAAAACAGCAATGTCCTACGAAAAACTGCTGATATTACCGTTCGCGGCTCACATCTGGGGCTAACGATTCTCCTGCCAAATCAGTTGAGCGGAAAAGGGATAACGTTTACGATTTTCAACGTTATGGGGAAAAAGGTCTACGAAAAGACACTCGCACCACATGACATGGGCAGTCGTATTGTGATCGGCAGATCTCAAATGAACATTACCAGTGGGAACTATTTGCTGCAGATAGAAACAGACTCTCATCTGCGCCGCTTTAAGGTGCCGCTGATCAAGTAAGCGCCGGATCTAATTACGGTGCGAATTCCCTGAAGAGGCCTCTGCATACACATGCCGGGGCCTTTAATTATTTATACCGGTAAACAATACGTCCACGGTTCAGATCGTAGGGGGATAGTTCGACCAGCACCCTGTCGCCCGGAAGAATCCGGATATAGTTCTTGCGCATTTTACCGGAAATATGGGCCAATACAATATGGTCGTTGTCGAGCTTAACTTTAAACGTTGCGTTTGGCAGGTTCTCTTCAACAGTTGCTTCAACTTGAATTGATTCCTGTTTTGCCATTAAGAATACCTTTGCATTTAAATTTCCATGAACAATTTAATAAATTAAAATACATTAAATGCCAATTTCAATGTTAGTAAATTAATTTTCGGATGTGCTCAAATAAAAGTGCGGCTTCATGCCGGCGCTGTTTTACCGCCGATTTCCCCGTAAAACTTGGCAAGATTATTGTAATGATAGTATAATAATGCTGTAAAAATCGCTTCATGCTTATTTTTTATGATTTCTTTATATATTTGTAGCACTCAGGTATTATCCTGATATTCGATTCGAAAAATATGAAATCCTATCGTTGGCCGCTGTTCGCTCTGCTTTTCGGCTGTTTTGCCAGTGCAATTCTGGGCGACAGTACAGCTGAAGCCCTCTTGCTGGCGCATTTTGGAGCAGACAAGATACCAGGTCTCTTTCTGGTAAATGCTCTTTTTCTCTTTTTGTTTTCGAGCGTTATTCTGTCGATTATCGACCGTTCCGACAGGGGGCATTTCTTTCAGTTATTTTTACTTGCACACGGCGCTGTTCTGATTCTGGTACGTGTTGCTGTTTTTGCAAATCTTACCTTTCTTTTCATACCACTTTTCTCCTATGCCTATGTAACGAAAATACTCCTGTTTCTCATGTTCTGGACTCTGGCCAACGATCTGATCGATTCCCGCAAGGCCGGATACGAATTTCCCATTATTGCTGCAGGGGGTACGCTGGGAGCAATCGGGATCTCATTTTCAATACCCTGGCTCCTGAAAATTATTTCGGCGGAAAACCTGGTACTTGTATGGGGAATTTTAATTTTCTGTGTGGCAGTTTTGTTTATTCCTATTCGTAAAAATTTCGGAATTTATTTCAAAGCGAGTTCGGATCAGCAGAAACATACCAGACGCAATATCAAGACGCTTTTTGAAGATTCCAAGTTAATGAGGACCGAACCGTTGCTCTGGAATATGGCAGTTCTCTATCTCATGATTTTCTTTGTTTTCTGCAATCAGCATTTTGCCTTCTATTCCGAATTGAAAGCACGTTTTGCCGGTTCTGTCAACCAGGCGCGGGATCTTGCAAAATTTCTTGGCTATTTTATGGGTATCAGCATGGGGACTACATTTCTCTTACAGATTTCCCTTGCCGGTCTGGTATTGAAAAAAGTCGGATCTACCCGTTCGATGTTTATTGTTCCCGTTGTACTCTGTATAATTTTTGGTATTCTCAGCGGAATCGGGTTTTATGATACTCAGGCAAATATCGCTTCAGGGCTTGTCTTCTGGGGAGTTACTCTGGGGATCGGAATGCGCATGGCCTTTTTTGATTCTTTTTTCTCTCCCAATTTTCAGATTTTTTTCTCGAGTTTTCCTCATAATATCCGGGGGCGCGGTAAGCTGCTTATCGAAGGGGCGATAAAACCTGTTGCCATTGTGCTTGCCGGTTTATGGCTCCTCTTTGTTGCCCCACACATAGCATTTAAATACCAGATGATTATGCTTTTTGGTATTTCATGCGCCATGATTTTTCAAACATATACGCTGAAAAAAAATTATAGCGAGAGCCTTACTCGTTATCTTGCTCGATATGATAAAAAAGACACCCAGTGGCTTAAGAGTATTATCAGGCAGCCCAAAGAAGAATCCTTCTTAAAACTGATCCGGGATATTCTTGATAAGGAAGATGAGAGCCTGAAACGGTATGCAATCGAATTGCTGGCAATGATGGAATCACCGGAATCGACTGCTCTTCTTCTGGATCATATTAACGACCCCGAGGGCATTACCAGAGCCCGGATTGTAGGCGCCCTTTCGAGAACCAGAGACCCCGAATTCACTCATATTTATCTTCAATCCCTCAATGACCCCTATTACCGGGTTGTTGCCAATGCCATTGAAGCATTGGCGCCCTGGAGCAATAGCGAAATCAGGTCAAAAATAAAAAATTTCCTGAATCACCCTACCGGCAGAGTCAGGGCTAATGCAATCATTGCTCTCTGGCCTAATGCTGATATTGATGAGCGCAAGGAACTGACCGACCTTTTGAACGAAATGCTTCAGGTAGAAGATACAAGGTCGAATGCAAGTGCATTATATGCTATCGGTGAACTCAAAGCTTCCGGACTCAAAAAGGAGTTGGAAAAATTTTACAACCGGTATAAGGAAAACATCGTTAATGATTATAAACTCTGGCGTCAGTTTGTTATTGCCCATGCTAAATGGCATGCCGACGATGCGATTGAGCGACTGCTCAATCTTTCACACAATGCCACTCGAAAAGCCAAAAGCGACCTTTCCTATGCTCTCGGTTATATGGTCGATACCGGCTATCCTGCCTCAAATCTTTTGAAAAGAATCAAAAAAGTGGATTATGTGAAACGGAATATTCTTCTTAAAGCACTTTACAGTAAATCGATTTATATAACCGTCGATGATCAGGAAATCCTTCATGATATTGCTTTGCAGGAAGGGTTAGGAGCATATTCCGATTGGGTCGCTTTGCACACACTCCGCACTGCACGCAAAAATCCTGGTGATGAATTACTCGAACATGCAATTTTTGAAGAATGTATTCACGACCGGACTCGTAATCTGTTCTATATTGCTGCTTTGCTTGATGAAACCGCCCAGATAAAAAAGGTAATGCACCGGCTCTATCATCCGAACCTCCATGTGCGAGCAAGAGCATTGGAGGTGCTGGATAATTCGGGGGATATGCGAATCAATAAGTGGCTTATCAATTTGCTCGAAACAGAAAACACTTTAATTCACTACAAGGAAGCGCTGGATCGCTATGGCTTGAAACCCAGAACAAAAACAACGGTAGTAGGGGAATACAAAAAATGTCCAAATGTGTGGGTTAAAGAATGCGCATCCTATGCCGAAGTATGTGAAATCAAATAGATATAATTTGTAATAATGTTCATTTGAATCAAGATATTCCAGACAGGCTGAATTTGCTATGGCAAAAATCTCAAATATCCATACAAGCTCCACAGTAGCGTATACCATACTGGAGAATGTTGTTTTTCTAAAGAAAACGCCGCTTTTTTCATCAATACGGACTCATGATATCGGCGCGGTGGCATCCATTGCAGAAGAATTGAAATTTAGGCCCGACGATGAGATCGTGAGTGAAAATGATGTTGGTGATTCGCTTTTTCTTATAAAGAAAGGGAGTGTCCGCATTGTTAAAAAGGTCGATGAAGCCAGTTCGATCGACCTGGCAGAATTATCCGTAGGGGAGTGTTTCGGTGATATGGCGGTTTTCGATGCAGAACAGCGGTCGGCCAGTGTGCGGGCAAATACCGAATGTACACTCCTGAGAATCAACGGGCAGGATCTTATCGATGTCATTTTAGATCATCCACATATTTCTATCGAATTATTGAAAATATTTATCAAACGGCTTCGGAAAGCCAACGCCGTCATCCGGGAACTATCGTCGAAAACTGAAACCTTGAAAAAAGGATCATAACAAGAGCATGTTGCGAACTTGTAATAGTGGGATTTTTTCTGTTTTATGATAGCTGAAAGAAGTTTTTGTAAGGCGAAAATCATTGGTGCCTTCCTGTTCGGCATTGTCATTCAGGGATGTGGTCCCCGGCTTCAGACCAGTGTGCTGATAAAAATGGTCGAAAACCAGGACAAATATTTTCGTCAGGAAGTCATTCCGCCCTTTGAAAAGGAGCAAAATGTCGATATTGATGTTATCAGCTATCCTGAAATAGAGAAACTTGAAGAGGAGCTGCAGAAATATGCCGGAAATGCGGGACTGGTAAAGGTGCCTTTCGGAAAGAGCGCTTCCCTTATAAGGCAGAATCTGATAAAACCGTTGAATTCATTCTTACCACCAGATGAAATCAAGGAATACACCGATACCTACCTGCTTACCTCACTGAGTAAATATGGTGAAGAATATTATTTTGTGCCCCGGAAATTTGAGACAAGAATTATGGTGTTTCGGAAAAGCCGGGTTGCCGATGCTCTTGCTGTGTGGAGGGACCATAAAGATTCAATTGACGCTGCACTCAAAAAAATAAACGGCTATGGCCTTCCTGCCGCATACCATTTCGAAAATGATCCAAACAAATGGGATTTTTTCGATATCTTTACCTGTGGATGGGTTTGGGCACACACGTCCTATGGCGGAAAGAAAATGCCCCGGATTGCTCATCGGGGAAAGCTTTATTCCGGCACTTCGCTCAGGATCGTCGACAGGATTTTCCAATGCGGTGGGGACAGTACCGCGGTACTCACAATGAAAGGTGATGCTGTTGCTGATGCTGTTCACTGGGAAGCTGTTTATGCTGCGGGCGGTATTTACAATAAGAAGATGTGGGAAGAACAATGGAGTGGGGGAGGTGTATGGAAAGGTTTTGAGAGTGGAGAAGTCTTCCTGGCATTTATGACCCAGCTCGATTGTTTTTTTATTCATGGCACCGGGCAGGATAATCTCCATGGATATCTGGATAATCCTGATGATATGGGAGTAGCGGTTATGCCCACCGGGTGTTCGGTTGAAGTGGATAATAAAGGGGTGATTGTCCGTGAAGGGAGAAAATCGATTACCACCGGCGGATGGTGGTGGGGAATTCCCCGGACTGCACCGGATCCTGAGCTCTCCTACAAACTGGCCCGTCATATCACGAATCCCGAAAATCAGATTCAGGGGTGCAGCAGATTTGGAATGATTCCTGTTCAGAAAAGTATTCTCAGTGATATGTCGATGATGTTCGGCGGGGGGTGGGTCACCGAAATGTATGAAGTCTCTTTCAAACAACTTATGGAAAACAAATATACCATGGTCCCCTCAAATGCCCATTTTGCAGAGATCAGCAACCTTTATCTTGAAATATGGTCCGATGTCATTATTAATAAAAACTGGTCTTCTGATAATTCGATGCCGGAATTTTCATACATTAAAAAGCACATCGAAACGGTATATGCTCAAAAAGTCAATGATCTGATGGGACGGTAGTACGTGCAGGTTGAAGAAAGACAACTACGGCTGGAAGACAATAACGAAAAGCTCTCATCGCTTCGAAATGCCTATGAGAGTGATCCTGATAATAAGGAAACCGGAGCGGAATTGGCACGATTTTATGCTGATCTTGGATGGCTTAATCAGGCAATGAATATCTATAAGCGGATGTTAAAAAAATATTCCGAAGACTTCTCCCTGCTCCTTGATTACGGTAATGTTCTGGTTAACCGGGATGATCTTGATGAAGCACAGCGCATTTTCAGAAAACTGACCGTAATCAAACCTCAGAGAGTTGAAGGGTGGAATAATCTGGGAATTACCTGCTTTAAAAAATCCGAAACCGATGCTGCGCGGGATGCTTTTAAACAGGTGTTGAGTATAGAACCCGACAATGCTGGTGCTATGATGAATCTGGGTAATTATTACCACCTCAAGGATGAAATCGATAAAGCGGTCGATTTCTTTAAAAACGCCGTTGCGGTGAAACCGGATTTTGCCGATGCCTGGTTTAATCTGGGAAATGCCTATATTACGCAATGCAAGTACAGGAAGGCTATTGAAGCATTTACAAAGGCGCTTCGGTATACACCGGAATTTGGCTCGGCATACAAAAATATCGGATTCGCTTACGAACAGTTGAAAGAGTACGATCGTGCCGAATCGCATTATCTGGAAGCCTTGAAACTGAATAAAACCGATGGCGGTATCTATATCAATCTGGCCAATGTTTATACTCAGCAGGGGAAGCTCGATAAGGCTAAAAAGCAGTATGTCAATGCTGTCAGGCTGTCGCCAAAGGAGCCTTCAGGGTGGATGGGATTGCGTGATCTTGCTCTTGCAAAGGGGGATGTGAGCACCTACGTGAAAGCAACTCGTGCTATTCTTACGAGATTAAGCGGTGATTCTCTGGCAGAATCATTAGCAATCCTCAGACGGTTTAAGAATAATGATCTGCTCGATGACCTTCTGGAGCAGGTCGATCAGGCTGATAAACACAGCGTTAAGCTGGATGCCGAACGCCTGCTCGCCTGTCAACGAAAAGAACCCGCTTCTACTAAAGTCCGCATGCTTTTAAAAAAGCTTTCTTCCACGCCCGAACCAATACCCGAGGTAACCTGCGCTTTGGCAGAATACTATTTGACTGATAAAAAATTTGAAAAAGCCTACGAGCTTTTACAGAGCATATTTGATGATGATATTTCTCATAACATTTTAATATGGCGCTCACTTATTTTCTTAAAACGGTGGAAGAATGCCGAGGAGACAGTTAATGCATATCTGAGAAACCATCCCGATTGCTCCGAGTGCTGGTTCTATCTGGCAAAAATCAAGGCATCCTGTGGAAACCGGGATGAGGCGGAAAAAATGCTGATTAAAGCCTTCGAGCACGGATTTTCAGACCTCGGACTTATCGAAGAGGACACTTTGCTCAATGAAATATACGGAGCTATGTCCAATTCCGGGATCCAGATATCACAGAACCGGTGAATTGGCTGGCCCTTTTCCCCACAACATTTGGTATACAAGGCCGTTATTTCTACATTATTTGTGTAACTTATTAAATAGTAGAATGTTACAGCATAATTAGAATTGACAGACCCTGGGCGGTTTTTGTATAATTAACTTGGGCTGTTGTTTGTGTTCAAACAGCAAATATCTATATTTCCGAAAGGTGGCCTGATATGAAAACCGTTGAAAATGAACGAACCAGGAATTTGGGTCTCTCAAGAAGTACCGTGGATTCGAATCGTCTATACTCGATTCTTCTTGACGCCAGGGCATCAAGTATTTCTGAAAATATTTACGATGTTTCCGAAAAAATTGTTGTGGATGAAAAACAGAATGCCAAAGAAGTTCTTGAAAAACTCTGGACACTTAAAAAGAATATGCACGAGGGCGATACGGGGACGATCGATTTACTTATACAACATTATCAGAGTAAGCTCGATGTACTTCGGGGCAAGGAGGAGCATATAAAAAAGGTCAGTAAAGATTCACGGGGTCTTCTGGAAGAAAAACGGAAAAAGGATTCCGAAATTGCTACGGTCAAACAGGAAATTGAAGACTGTACTGCTGAAATTAAAGCCCTCACTGCAAAACTCGAGAAGGCGAAAATAAAGGAACAGGAGCTGATTTTGATCGAAAATCAGCTGAAGAAAGAATTAAGGATCAATGAAAACGAAATCATAAACGGGCTTTATGAGATAATTCTTCCCCAGTATCAGGCCGATGACCAGAATGAAATCGATCAGAAAGAAACCGGTGAAATCAGGCGCGATGAGATTACCGGTGATTCTTCTGACGAGTCTCCGGATTCCGCGAATGACAGTGTGAATGCCGATGATTCATCAAATTACACTGATCAAGGTTCCACTTCAGATATCCTGGATGATATTGAAGAACCGGTTGAAAAGAGTGCTGATGAAATCCATGCGCTCTACGTACAAATAGAGAAAGAGGATAGTGAACGGTTTCCCCGATCGGTAGTTAAAACTACACGGGGGGTAGTAATCGGAGAGTATTACTATGATCCCAAAGTATATAAAAATAAACGGCAGTATATTTATAACAGTCTCTATTTTCTGGAACAAATGTCGAAAATGGTCCAATCGCTGGGTGAAACATTTGATCAGGTGACCTATAAGGAAGCACAGCAGATGGCCCGTGATGCTCATCGGAGGATTTCTGAAAATCCAAACTTGCATTTTGAGGTGAGCACAAACGAAATTCTAAATGCAAAGTCCCTGCGGGGGCTTGAAGGACATCTCAAAGAGAGAGAATATAAAGAGGTACAATCTTTTTGCAGCCGTCTCCACGCAAAAATCGAAGCATTAGGGTCAAACTACCGAATCATGCTCAGGGAACAGATGGGAAGGTATTCCGAAAACTAGCATCCCTGGTAGCGGTTTTTCTGGCAGTTTTTTCTGTATTTGTTTCCGCCGATACGACGGATATCGATAAGGAAAAAACTGATTCTCTTTCCAATCAAGCCGCGCTGAGTAGTGATGACAGCTTGGTACAAATCGCTCAAAACGATTCGTTTCTCGCCGCGCTTTCCGATACGGATTTGCTTATCGATACCAGCGAAAGTCTTTCCCAGTCAGATTCTCTTGATACCACACTGATTGATTCATCCATAACCGATACGCTGTCGCCGGATACTGCAACCGATACATCGGTTGTGGAGGGCGCCCTGAAGCAGTTTCTTCCGGATTCTTCTGAAAAGGATACCCCTGCCGTGAATGCTGCTTCGACATCCGAAAGTATGAAGGAACCGAAAGAAAAGGCCTCCGTTATCAAAAGGCTCTTGATTCGCCTCAAAATCTGGGGGCTTTTACGGTGGATATACCGGCACGTTCTCCATTTCCTGGTTTTACTGATTTCCGGTGGAGTCATCTGGCTGACCATCTCTTTTTACCTGCGGAATCGCCAGTCGAAGCTTTTTGTGAGTCATACACGATTGTCGATAATGGATAAGGAAATCAGGAAAGCCTGCCAATATATCGAAGACAACTATGATGACCCTGACTTGTCGATTCAGAAGATCTGTGATGATCTGGTTACCGGTGAGGCATTTCTTGAAGCGTTGTTTGATAGAGACCTCGGTATGGGAGTAGACGATTTCATCGGACAGGTAAGAGTAAACAGAGCAAAGATCATACTTTCCAGAACACCCGAAATTTCGACAGCGGAGTTGGCATCCCGGGTCGGCATAACAAAGGAAAATGATTTCTATAATCTGTTTAAAAGTATTACCGGAAATGAGTTTTCCGAATATCGCAATAATTTACAAAGCATATCATGATTTCCTGGTATTCACATGACAGACTCTTATTCATTGTTTATTAAAGCCCTCCTCACTTTTGTTACCCTTTTCTGTACTTCTTTTGCAGAAAACATTCCCGACTGGAACCTACTGGAGTCCCGTGATACTCTGGAGCTTTACCTGAGAGACCGGTTGGCGGGTGATCTGGTACAATCGGTTGAAGTACAAGAGGATCTATCCCGTATCGAAAAGAAAACATTAATAACCATCTTGCCCTCAGGATCGATCGCCGGTCTTGATAATTTCAAACTTCATGAAATACGAAGGTATGATTTAAAGGGAGATTTGTTGAGTACCTTTCAGGAGATCAAGAATGCGAGTGGTGTAAGTTCGTGGCATCTGGAAAAAGATCCCGAAGACGGCTGGGTGCTTGAAATCAAAACCGGAGGAGTCAAATCGGTAAGGAAAATCAAATCGGTCAAAGAAAATCTCACAACTTCCCTTGAAATTATGACTGGAATAAAGGATCGTACGATTGTTCCTCAGACAGTGTGGCATGACACTGCATTTGAGGTGATATCGGCTTCGCACGACCCTGTTAAAACCACCTGCATTGAAGTCCCTCATGAAAACAATGGATGGCGCTACCGATTTGTTGATTATGACGGAATCGCAAAGAAGGAATTACATTGGGAAACGGATACCACCGGTTCAGTAGTCATGCAGGATATTCCTCCGTTGTTTGTAGCACGGTCAAAGAATATAGGGGGAGAAAAGGAGAATCCGAAGCAGACAACAAAACTTCACGGAAATAAACCTCTTGACTTTTTTGATCTGTCAAAAGTCTCCGTATCCCGGCCCGCAAAAGCCGGCGAAAGGGTATACCTTACTCTCGATTCATCAGTTACTCTCGACAGTTCTGTCCATCATTTTTATGCATACCGGAATAATGCATGGGTACTGATACCTCTTCCGAAAACGTGTGCCGGAGAAGGGAAGAAACAAATTGAGGGGGCTGACAGCTGGACTGTATCGACGGTGACAATCCAGAGCGATCATCCGAAAATCAAGAGGCTTGCAGGAAAAATCTGCAGGAGCAACAGCACTGTGTGCGAAAAAATAAAGCGCTGTAACGATTACGTGTTCAACCATATAGAAAAACGGAATACTGCCAGCTTTTCCAGTGCTCTGGAGACATTAAAATCGGGATTCGGGGATTGTGGTGAGCATGCTGTTTTATGTGCCGCTCTTCTTCGGGCCCTCAATATCCCTGCCCGGGTCGTGTATGGGCTCTATTACAGCAACAGCCATAAAGGGTATTTATATCATGCGTGGGTGACTGCGTATGCGGGAGAATGGCTGTTTGCCGATCCAGCTCATGGTAAGTTTCCTGCACCCCGTAATCGTGTCCCGCTTCTTATCGATGATACAGGGGAGAAACTGGTTTTGCTTATGAGCATGGTAGGCAGGGTCAGGATCGAGTATGGTAAATGAAAATGGCCGGTTCTGATTGAATACAATCCCTGAGTGCCGGCGATAATCGGCTGGTGCGGATTTCAAATCGAAAATTTGACTTCCAGGGGTCAAAAATCCTTATTTAATATTTGATATTTCATTACAGACGCGGTTCCATGTATTATTTTATACGACTTATCGGAGTGTAGCGCAGCCTGGTAGCGCGCTTCGTTCGGGACGAAGAAGTCGGAGGTTCAAATCCTCTCACTCCGATTTTTTATTTTATTGTTTTTTCCCCTCATATCATGAGTGTAAACCATATATATGGTGCCCAAGGCGGCTCCTCGCCCTTCTCTAAAGTGCTATAAATGTCTATGCTCGAAAATATTTCAGAACGAATACTTGATAATGGCCTGAAGGTTATTTGTCTGCAAAAGACTGATGCTCCATTGGTCGCGGTTCAGCTGTGGTATAAAACCGGCAGCGTAAATGAACGTGACGGTATCCGGGGGATTTCGCATTTTATCGAACATATGATGTTCCGGGGATCGGAAAATGTTGCGCCTGAAGAGCATGCTCGCCGGATCAACGATGTGGGCGGGCATTGTAATGCCTTTACCGCTGAAGATATGACAGCCTATATCAATTCGGTTCCCGCCGATCATCTCGAAATGGTGCTTGACCTGGAAGCCGACCGGATGCGGTCCCTGACCCTGGATACGGCAATACTTGAGACCGAGCGAAAAGTGCTTGTCGAAGAGTATCATACCTATATGAATAACCCGGTAATGAAAGCCTTCTTAGAATTCCGGGGAGAACTTTTCAAGGGCCATCCCTATGCGATCTCCAGTCTTGGTTCGCTGCAGGATATTCAGACCATTACTTCGGAGGATTGCCGGGATTATTACGATAAATGGTATTCGCCGGCCAATGCCGTATGTATTGTTGTTGGAGATTTTGAAAGCGAGGACCATGTGTTTGGCCTGGTTGACAAAAAGCTCGGAGTGTTCGAATCCTCATCCCGGGGGGCGAATTTGGAGCAAAAGGATATCCCCGAAGTTCAAATTGGTCAGGGGCCTTTTGCGATGAAACACCGGGTCGATTTTGATGTTCCCCTTTTTATTATCGGCTACCCGGCTCCAAAATCGTCGGATAAAGATGCTCTTCCCCTGGAGATGCTTCAGTTGATTGTTTCCCATGGTGAAAGCAGTCGCTTATACCGCGAGATGGTCCGTAAGCGGTCGTTGGCGGTAATGGCCGGAGGAATAAACCATTTTCTTCGCCTGTCGGGAATGTCGCTGTTTTTTGCCGCTTTTACACCTGATGTGTCGGTGAAACGGATTGAAGAAGCCCTGAATGAGCAGATCGAAAATGCCAAAAGGGGTGCTGTTACCGCCCTGGAAGTTGAGAAGGTTAAAAATGGGACACTTACCAACAGAATTTTTGAACTCTATTCGGCCGAAAATATCTGTCAGAGAATCGGTTTCTCTGAAGCTATCGAGGGAGATTACCGTTTATGGGTCGAGCGGCTTGAGGCGCTCGAAAATCTGACTGTAGAACGCCTTATCGAGGTGGCTGAAAAATACTGGGATATAAAAAATCGTTATTCGCTCTATCTTCAGCCGAAAAAAGTAAATCCGCTGCTCTATGTTGCCGGTTTTGCACGACGGCTGTTTCAGGGAAAAGGGAAAGCATAAATCATGAATTTTCATTATACATTCCCGCCTTTCCACCAGGAACGACTGAAAAATGGACTCACTGTTGTGTGGGTCCCTCATCATGAGCAGAATGTGTTTACTATTGCCTTTCAGTCCCGGGCCGGGAAATTTGATGATGCTCCGGGCCGCGAGGGGACTACCGAACTTGCTGCTGGGCTCATGCAAAAGGGGACCAGAGATCTCGAACCCGAACATCTCGCAGAAAAGCTCGAATTTTCGGGAGCATCACTCTATTCCGATGTTGGCGATGAGCATTTACTTTTCGGCTGCAGAATGCTGGCAAAGTATGCCGATACCATAATTCCGCTTTTCTGGGATGTTATAACCAGGCCGGGGCTCAGGCCGAAGGAGTTGACTCGGCTGAAAAAAGAGATGACGACTGCTTTACAGGCAGAACTTATCGATCCCGGGAGTATTGCGCACAAACATTTTTATGCCGAGCTATGTGGAAAAAATCTCCCGGGCGGCCGCGGTGCGACAATCAAATCGGTAAAGAAAATTACCCTCGATACAGTCCGTAGTTTTATTGATACCCATGTTGTTCCTGAAGGAAGCACACTTATTGTTGCCGGCGATGCAGGTGTCGAAGGTATGAAATCCCGTTGGGAACCGTTGTTCTCTTCCTGGGATGCCTCTGGGCAAAAACGCCCTTCTGCTCAAATTCGTCTTTCGAATCCTGAAAAAACGGTAATCCGATTGATTGATAAACCCGATCTTTCACAAACATCGATAATTATCGGTCATCCCGCACCCGGCGAAGCCGATGAGGAGCGTGAGCCACTTGCTATTGCAAATTATATCCTGGGTGGCGGTAATTTTTCTTCCCGCCTCATGGCTCAAATCCGGGGTGCCCATGGAAGTACCTATAATATTTCATCACAATTGACATGTAACAGACAGTTCGGTATATTCTCCATAGCGACTTCAACACAGAATACAAAAGTAAAAGATGTGCTTCATACCATTCTCGAAGCCTATGATAAACTATCAAGGGATGGGGTTACTGAAGAAGAGCTTGAGAAAGCAAAGCAATTTGCTGTCGGAAATATGGCTTTTCAGCTTGAAGGTATAGGAAATATAACCGAGAAGCTGTTATGGTTACGTTTCTATGGCCGGAAACAAGCGTACATTGAGAATTTCGCCGATCGTATTACTCAACTGAACACCGAAAAAATCAATGCCGTTATTTCAAAACATCTGTCATACAAAAATTTTATTTGTGCAGCAGTGGGCAAAAAAACAGAAATTTTCGAACAACTTAAAGAATTCGGATTGGTCAAGCCGATGCATTTTCGGGCAAACCCCTGAGCGTATGTTTTAAAAAATGAGCGAAAATCAGGTTTTTTTGAGTTGTGGCGGCAATATCGATGATCGGGGAAAGTATATTGATAAAATGATTGCCCGGCTTTCCAGATTGCTTCTTCCGCCGGTATCGCAGTCCCGTATCATGGAAACGGAGCCGGTTGGTGTATCGGGAGATCAAAAATGGTATTTTAATGTAATACTTGGCGGAAAGTATACAAATACCCTCCGGGATCTGCTGCAGCAATGCAGGAATATCGAAATCGCTTTGGGTAGAAAAACGAAAGGTGACAAAAAACCACGTACTGCAGATATCGACATTTTGCTTTTTGATGGGGTAAAAATTGATCAGGAAGACTTGGTTGTTCCTCATCCCGGCATAGTCAGCCGAAGATTTTGTCTTGAAGGACTCTATGAGATTGCATCGGATTTTTATGTCCCCGGAGCAAATAAATCTGTAGCACAACTGTATGCATCCATGGATGCGAAGGTGCGGACCCAGAAAATCCGTTTTATTGATTAACATAATTATATCGACAAATGGCAGAGCAAAGCAAACCTACATTCAATCACATTTGTATCGAAGGAGTTATCGGTGTCGGAAAGACATCGTTGTGCAAACTGCTGGCCGAACGGTTTTCTGCACGGACTATCCTGGAGCAGGTGGAAGAAAATCCTTTCCTTTCACAGTTTTACCGGAACAAAGAGGTATATGCCTTTCAAACGCAGCTCTGGTTTCTGCTTTCCCGCTACCGTCAGCTCTCCGAAGAGTCGATACAGCAGGACCTGTTTCATGAAACAGTGGTATCCGATTACATGTTTGCCAAAGATCGTATCTTTGCCAGCGTTAATCTCGATGATAACGAAATAGTATTATATAATAACGTCGCCAAGATTCTCGAACGCGAAATTCCTCAGCCCGATCTGGTGATCTATCTACAAGCCTCTACCGATGTGCTTATGAAACGAATCGATAAGCGGGGACGCCAATACGAAAGCAATATGGATCGCGCCTATATCGAAAACCTCAATCAGGCGTACAATCATTTCTTTTTTCATTATACTAACTCTACGGTATTGATTATCAATACCAACGAAATCGATTTTGTCAACAACGAGGTCGATCTGGATGAAATAACCGGGCAAATTCTTCAAACAAAGTCAGGAATAAATTTTTATCAGCCGCTCGGTAAGGATGACAAGTTGAAACTGGCTGCCGAAGATAAAAAGAAAAAACAGGAATAAGGGCCGGAAGAGCTTGCCGAACAGGTACAGCGGGGGCAGAAAAAAACTGGAATTTCCGGAAATCCGGCGTCCCTGAATAATATTTTATGCGAATATGAAGATAATTACCGATCCCCGGGAAATGCAGAAAGTATGTATTTCCTTTAACGATAAAAAGAGAAAAATCGGTTTCGTTCCTACCATGGGAGCGTTGCATGAAGGTCATTTGTCATTGTTGCACAAGGCCCGTGAATTCTCCGATATCAGTGTGATAAGCATTTATGTCAACCCCGCACAGTTCGGTCCTAACGAAGATCTTGCAAAGTATCCCCGACCTTTTGATAAAGATTGTGAAATTGCTGAAAAAGAGGGATGTGATATCATTTTTGCTCCCAAAAGCGAAGACATGTATCCGGAAAACTATCATACGAAGGTTTCGGTTGAGGATATTACAACCCGCCTGTGCGGTGCAAGCCGTCCGGGGCATTTTGACGGTGTTACTACTATTGTCTTAAAACTGTTTACTATCGTGCGCCCCGATATCGCCGTATTTGGCCAGAAGGATGCCCAGCAGGTGGTGGTTATCAAACGGATGGTTGACGATCTTAATGTCCCGGTTGCAATCGAAGTCGGTCCTGTAGTCCGTGAGCCTGACGGTCTGGCAATGAGTTCCCGGAACAGCTATCTGACGGAAAATGAACGCAGGGAAGTCCCGCTTATTTTTTCGGCATTGCAGCAGGTTGAAAAAGAATACGAGCGGGGAGAGCGCTCAGCCGCAAAGCTCAGGAAAGGGATAGAATCCGCGTACAGGGCTGCACACTCTTTCAAAACCGAATACATCGAAATTGTCGACACGATCACAATAACACCCCTGGACCAGATCGAAACAACCGCCCTTGTCGCGGTTGCCTGCCGCACAACCGAATCCAATACCCGGCTTATTGATAATGTGGTGCTTGGGGGGACCCTGTAGGCCAACGAAGGAACGAGCTTCCGAACTGACCGCACAAGGGAAGAAAAATGTTGTCTTGCTCCTTGCCTCAAATCTCCTTTTCTTCTCCTCCCATCCTTCCTAATCTACCACAACGCTTCCCACCGGCGCCTGCACAAGCTGTAAAAGTGTATCATTATTCATCTTTTCATCCACGATCATGCTGTAGGTGATTTCTCCACCGATTGAATCGCCAAAGGAAGTGCTCGAACCGGTATGCCACCTTTTCAGGTAGAGTGTCCACCGTTTTGCATCGAGTTGGGCTGACCGCTCCTGTGCCTGCTGTTGTGCAGCCTGAGGAAGTTTCGGGTTTTTGACACCCTTTCCTACCGTATAAAAAGAACCTGAGGAGGAATCGTATGATGCTTTAAGAAGCCTGGCAATCAGGTCTGTATTGCCGCGTTCTTTCCGAAGGGAATCCTCGAGGGCGAGAACGGTTTGAAAGACTTCAGCCGTATCAAGCCTGGTCGCAGCGGTATTCAGGCTATTTTCGGTGCCGGTCTGAGCCTTGGTAATCCGCTCGGTTTTTGTCCTATCCTTTTCTTCCTTGCACAACAGCATGAATGGAAGTATCACAAGAATTGCCGCAGTGATCTGTTTCATAATATTTTCCTTAGATTCAATATTTACCGG
>WJLZ01000105.1 GCA_014728215.1 Chitinivibrionales bacterium | reverse complement strand
GGTCGGGGTGCCTTGAAGAAAATCCCCAGGCGCCCTCACAGCCAAAGCTGATCGATTCGACCTGGGCGACCTTTTTTGATGTCGATACTCTCGGCATTACTGTTGACACAGTCAACGAGTACACGCTCGACACGGTGACAGCATCCGATTCGATTTATGATACATCCAGCTACAAAGTTACCACCACCACAGTCGACAGCATCTATAAGCGATGGAAAAAGGTCGACTCCCTTTTTTACGACCGCGGCTATTTTGTGACCGACACCTTTTTACTCGGCTACGACACCGTACCCCGGGTATTTACGGCCTCATCACTCATCGAAACCACCTGGACAATGGTTCTTTCCTCCGATTTAGCCAGCATAGAAGTAGACACTGTCGATACAATCGTGATCGACTCCGAACCCGGGGCGCCGGTCACCTATGACACACTGATCTATTATGTCACCAGCCGGGAGATAGAGATTCTTTCTCAAACAATCAAAGCGGCTGTTATTGTTGAGCAGTCCGGTTCCTTTCGTTTCGACACTCTCACGCAAACGTTTGATACTTCGACGGTTGTGGAAAAAGATTCTGTTTTATCGACTGCGACGAAGATAATGCCCTTAGGCAATTCGATAACCAGCGGTGATACGTACTACAATTCCTACCGCCGTCCGTTGTGGCACATGCTGGATTCGGCAGGGTATGAAGTTGATTTTGTGGGCACGCTCACCGAAAACTTCCGGGGACCGCCTCCCAATCCCGATTTTGATATGGACCATGAGGGGCATTATGGATGGGATACCGGGGAAATCCTTGAAGGCGCTTCTTTTGGCGATACCAGCAACGGCTTTCTCTCGCGGTGGATTCAGGAGTACACTCCCGATATCGTTCTGCTCCATATCGGCACGAACAATCTCGACGATCCGATCAACCAGACGCTGGGGGATATAACGCAGATAATCGCTACGCTTCAGAGCGCAAATCCATCGGTGACCATTCTTGTTGCCGAGATAATCCAGTGGGGGGAGGGGCTCGACTGGATTGATTCGCTCAACGCGGTGATTCCCCAACTGGCACAGATGAGCACGAGCAGTTCCGACGTAATAATCGTGGACCATCACACCGGATTCGACAGCAGAATAGGGTATGATACGGATGATGAAACTCATCCTAACGAGCAGGGTGAGATAAAGATGGCCCAAACCTGGTACGATGTCTTAACCGGGGTCCTTCCGCCCCCGCAGGAATTTTCCCACAACTAGTCTGCAGCCGGAACTATGCGTAATTCATTGTATTTCAAGCTCGGTGCTCTCCTGATGATTTCGGCATTTTTCTGCCTGATCGCCCCTTTTCTGGGCATGGATTTAATCGGTATCCGGGAGCTGAGCGAAAGCACCACGGCCCGTCATATTTTCTTTTCCCTCCGGTTACCTCGGACGCTCACCGGGTTCTGGGCCGGCGGATGTCTGGCGTTGTGCGGGATGGTTTTTCAGGCCATGTTCCGCAACCCACTCGCTACCCCCTATACCCTCGGGGTTTCAAGCGGAGCATCCTTCGGCGCGTCGATAACGATCCTGACCGGTTTCACCGGCAGCTTTCTGGGAGTATCATCGGTGACTCTGGGAGCATTCACGGGCGCGGTTACAGCAATGCTTCTGGTTTACGGATTTTCATCGCTGCAAAAAACAATCGTGCCCATTACCATGCTTCTCGCCGGCATTGCGGTCAGTTTTTTCTTTTCGAGCATGCTCCTCTTTGCCCAGTTCATGAGCAATCTTCGCCACTCATTTCAGATTATACGGTGGTTGATGGGCGGTGTTGAAGTCATCGGGTACGATCATTTCAGTCCGGCCCTGCTCATTATCAATGCAGCAGGACTCGGCATAATCCTTTGGAAACTGGTCGAACTGAACCATCTGCTAACCGGTGATGATATCGCGCGGAGCAGGGGAGTCGATGTCGCTAAAACAAAGCTCCTCCTCTTTTTCGGCGCATCGCTGACTGTCAGTCTGGTCGTTTCGATCTGCGGCCCTATCGGCTTTGTGGGAATCATGGCCCCCCATATCTGCAGAATGCTGTTCGGGTATGACCATCGGATACTGGGCCTGGCGTCTTTTATTTTCGGCGGTACCTTTTTAGTGGTCTGCGACACCTTCGCCCGAACAATCGCCGCCCCCTCCGAAATGCCGGTGGGTGTAGTGACCGCCCTGTTGGGCGGCCCGTTTTTTCTGTGGGTCCTTTTTCGGGCCATGAAAAAGCAGGGAGCGGAAATCTGGTGAGGAAACGGGAAAGAAGAAGACGATAAATGACAACGAGCACGATAACGATGAAAGCGAACAAGCAAAGAATATCCGGTTCAGTATTGCCTTTAGCCCCCCAAGTGTGGGGGGAGGGCGGAGCCCGGGGGGTTGGGCTTTCAGGAAAAGCATTTTCCAAGCTGGGTTTAAGGGGCTGTCTAGCCCCTTCCAGAATCTTAAATCATACGTGCAACTCCTATTATCAATAGAACTATTATTATTACCAATCATCCCAAAAAAAACATGACCGTCACAATCACAAATCTCACCTTTAACTACAACGGCCAGCCGATCCTGAAGGGGATTGATTTCACTGCTCGTCGGGGAGAGCGGTGGGGGATTATCGGACGGAATGGTGCGGGGAAGTCGACACTTATCCGGTGTATGGCCGGGCTTGAAAAAGGCGTATTCGATTCAATTGCAGTTGACGGCGAATCGCTGAACAGCATTTCACAGCGATCACTGGCGCAATTTATCGCCTATGTTCCGCAGATTCATTCGGGGATATACCCGTTCAGTGTGCGGGAGTATGTCATGATGGGGCGGTTTCCCTATCAGGGGCTCATGTCGATTCCATCGAAGCAGGACAAGCGCATTGTTGATGACGCTCTGGCAATCGTGGGGATGTCTTCCTTTGCAGACCGACGGATGTATGCTCTCAGCGGGGGAGAGATGCAGCGTGTCTTTCTCGCCGGAGCCGTGGCGCAACAGGCCGGGGTGCTCCTTCTTGATGAACCCGGGACGTTCCTGGATCCCTATCATCAGGAGTTACTCCAAAAAGCCCTCGACCGTATTCATGATGAATTCAAGACCACGATCGTGACGGTCACCCATGATATCAACGACGCTCTGGGCCATTATTCAAAAATACTGGCCCTGGTTGACGGCTCTGTTTATTTCAAAGGACCATCAACCGAACTCATGGCAGATTCAACAAAACAACTCAAAGAAATCTATGGAGTCACTTTTACTAAGATAAACGATACAAAGCGACAGATTTCACTGGTAATACCGAGCGGGTGAGGAATGAGCGCACGAACTCACGAGCGCATGAGCAGGGGGGGCACGTAAAACCCATGTTAACCAATAGCAAAAAAGGCTATATCCACCTCTACACCGGCAACGGTAAAGGTAAAACCACCGCTGCCCTGGGGCTTGCCCTCCGTGCGGCCGGCGCCGGACTGAAAGTTTATATCGCCCAGTTTGCCAAACAGGGTAACTACAGTGAACTTAACTCACTGAAAAAACTGAACGATACAATAACCATAGAACAATTCGGCAATGGTGATTTCATTGTCGAAAAGGCGTCACCAAGGGAAAAAGCGATCGCGCAACACGGGTTTTCAAAGGTCGAATCGGTGATCAACGAAGGGGCCTGCGATATGGTTATCCTGGATGAAATCTGTATCGCGCTCCACTTTGAGCTTATCGACACTCAGCAACTCATTCAGGTCCTTAAAAACAGACCCTCACCAATAGAAATTGTCCTTACCGGAAGAAACGCTCCTCCCGAAATTATCGAAATCGCCGACCTGGTCACCGAAATGAAAGAAATAAAGCACTATTATAGCCGGGGAGTGCAATCACGGAAGGGGATTGAGGAGTGATATGAGGATACAATTGCACTTGGATGCATTTGGAAAGGGGATGAGAGCATGATTTGGAAAGGTGATCTCCATCACCTTTATATCCTACGTTGAAAATGCTTATTATATTCATGCCGGTAATGCCGGCATGCGTGGGGTGAGTGGTAAGTATTGAGCAGTTGAGATGGAGTTTACAGGCCCTTAGAACCGGTATGACTGTGAACGGTTCCAGTGCCGTTAAAAGACAATTATTTCACCGTTTTCATTTGCCCTTAAATTCCTTTTTGAATCCTATCTATTTTTCGTCTTAATTCCAGATGTTTCCAGGTATCCTTGTGTATTCTTTAATCTTCTGTTCATCATTGACGTCAGTTGCATCAGATAGTTTCTGGTTGATTTGGGCGTTGAGGTTTTCAAGATTGGAGAGACATACAAGCTGGGACACATCGGCAAAATCGCGAATATTGCCATTTTTGTCGGGATTTTCCTCTCGCCACTGCTTTGCGGTTTTTCCAAACAGTGCAACATTCAGCACATCCGCTTCACTGGCATACATCAGGGATATCTGAGTTGCGTTCAATTCAGGAGGAATGAGGTGTTTCTGAATTGCATCGGTATGAATGCGGTAGTTAATTTTTGCCAAATTGCGGCGGATATCCCACCCCAACGTTTTGCGCTCCTCATCTTTCAGACGCTGAAACTCCTTGATCATATAGAGCTTGAACTCTACAGAGATCCAGGATGCAAATTCAAAAGCAATGTCCTTATGGGCATAGGTTCCACGTTTAAATTTATTGACGCCAACGGGTTGGCGCATGGCGAAGTTTTCTGGAGCGAAGCGGAAGAAAATTTGGGTGGAGCGAAGCGCAACTGCCATGTGCCTGTTGAGACTGTAGAAAAACCCTTAAAACCAGGGGGGGTAACTCTTCTGATAATTGATTCCGTCATTTTTCCTCAAAAATAATTTTACAATCTGAAAAGTCGCTTTAAGCGGTCCAATTG
>WJLZ01000104.1 GCA_014728215.1 Chitinivibrionales bacterium | reverse complement strand
TCGGCGCCGGTCAGTGGGTTGAAATTGATGTCACTCCGCTGGTCAATGAGTGGCTTGACGGCACGCACACAAATAAAGGCATGCTGCTCAGGCTGGTTTCCGGGAGCACGACCCATAAATTCCGGAGCAGAGAGTGTGTTATCCCGGATGAGCGGCCGGAGCTTGTTGTTGTGGTGTCGGGAACTAGCCGGACGCTCTATCCCCAGGCCGATACCTATCTTGAAGAGTCAACCTATCAGGGGTTCGGCGATTCCGAAGAACTCCGGATTGCAGGGAGCAGCAGGATCCTGCTCCGGTTCGATCTCAGTTCTATCAGTGCATCGAGCATAACGAGCGCAACCCTGCGTCTTTATGATTTCCAGCAGTACAGCGGGACTGCGGAACTGGGTGTTTTCCGTCTAGATCACGGCCATGAACAGCCCGATGCCGTGCCTCAAATAGGCCTTGCTGCCCAGTATCCGAACGATTCGGGGATCCAGGACCATGCGGATGTCTACTTTTTCTGCAATTTTGAATCGGCAAACTGGCAGGATGAGTGGTCATCGGTATCACCTTCAGGGAATTACACCCGCCTTGATTCCGATCCTGCCAACAATTTTGAGCCTTTTATGGGAAATGCGGTGCGTGCCCGGCTGAATGAAGGCAACAATTACGGCGGGAGTATTATTTACAAATTCCAGCAGGAGACCGGCTCCGAGCCCGAAGAGATTTACTGGCGCTATTATATGCGTTTTGGTGAGAACTGGAACCCCACGGTTTCCGGCGGAAAACTTCCGGGCATAAGCGGGACCTATGGTGTTGCCGGATGGGGCGGGCGGCCGGTGCACGGCGATGACGGCTGGTCGGCCAGGGGGAATTTCGGAACACAGCTTTCACCTGATAATCCGCTGAGAAAGAAAAATCCGATCGGGTATTACTGTTATCATCTCGACATGGAAGGCGATTACGGGCATACCTGGCGATGGCAGATCGGGTACCGGGGTTATCTTGAGAACAACCGGTGGTACTGTATCGAGCAGTATGTAAAAATGAACGATCCCGATCAGCATAACGGCATTCTTCGTGGGTGGGTTGACGGCTTTCTTGCATTCGAAAAAACCGATTTGAGTTTCCGCACAGTCAATACCTTGAAAGTCGAGCAGGTCTGGATGAACCTGTATCACGGCGGATCTGCGGTGTCGCCGGTGAACATGGACCAGTATTATGACAATGTGGTTATTGCAAAGCAGTATATCGGGCCGGTGGCGGAGGTGTCAAAAGTAAAAACGCCGGCTGAAGCGAATAAGGCTTTGGTAGTAAGACCGGTGCTGCGCAACGGTATGGCGCGTGTACTTTTTGACGGAATAACTAATCTATCCGGAGAAATAATTCATATCCAGTTGTATAATTCAGCAGGGAAAGTTGTCCGGAGAACGCTTGTGAAAGATGGGGCGGCGGAGATTCCTGTCAAGAACCTGGCTCCCGGGCTCTATTATTGCAAAATAAATGGAAATAATCGTTGTTACTGCGTGCAATTCCCGATAACCGTCACTGATTAATATATCAACCGTATTGATTTTGCACCGCGTCAATCTGCGATTTGCTCATATCTGTCGTTTTATAAAAGCCATGGGCTGTCAGCTATAATTAAGCATGTCTTCCAATGTTACTACTTCCGGGAAAATCTCATTGAAACAGGCGTTTCTTTTTATGCCATGCAATGTGATATATGCAAAAAGAATGCTTCTTTTCTTTCTTTTTATCTCCAGATAATCGAGCAGATCATGCTTTTTCTGTTTAAGCGCATCCAGTTCCTGCCTGGTGATTTCAAATGCCTTCGATGCATGTTTTATTTCGCAAATGGTAATTGTCTTGTCCGAGCGATCAAAAAGAAGATCAATTTGACTTGCTCTCTTTCCGGTTTTTGGCGAATATGCGTAAAAAATACCTGCTATTGATGAAATTTTATGTATGCCAAGCGCATGTCGAATGCTTGCAGAATGCTTTAAGCAAAGCAATTCAAAACTGAATCCCAGCCATGATCTATATGAACTGCTGTTCATAATAGATTGCCAGTATGCATCGGCAACATCATTCAGCCCGTGCCGGGGGAGCATCCATTGTATGCAAAAAAGCACAAACTCATCGCACAACGAATACACTGTTCCCTTTGCCTGATTGAATAAAGGAACACGCCTGGATATAAAATCACATTCATGCAGATTTCGCAATATCTCCCGCAATGTGCTGGCGGAAATCTCCCGACGGCTTTTTTGCAGCGAATCTACGATCTCACGAAAGGTATAGCCAATTCTTCTTTTTGCCAGCAGTTCAATTATCTGCTTGTAATCGCCGGAATTCTTGAATAGCGAATCAAATATAATGTTGTATTCATCATAAAGATCACCTGTTTTGCGAAAGCATAATCTGTCAATATTCTGATATATTGAAGTTGATCGGTCCAGAAAATTTAAATAGTACGGGATCCCGCCGAATATCATATACAGCTCCGCGACAGTTTCCGGCGGGACCACAAATGATTTATATGCCAGATACTGGGATGTCTCGTTAAGCGTGAAGGGCTTTAAGGGTATTTTGCCGGTAACACGTCTTGAAAGACCTGCTTTTGCATAGATTATTTTTTTTAGTATCCAGGTTGAGGCGCTGCCGCATACCACAACTTTCACCCCTGATGCCGGTTCAAAGCATGCGTTCCAGGCTTGATCAAAATTTTCATAAAAGCCGCTATTTGCCGAACATAGCCAGGGCATTTCATCAAAAAACAGGACAATTGTATCTTGCGAAGCGGCGCGCAGCGAATCGACTTTTATTTTGAGCTTGTAAAAAGCTTCTTCCCAGCTCAGCGGCTTTTCGATGCTTTCATCAAATGCCTTATGCCATGCATATTGAAAATTTGCCAACTGATGTGCCGTTGATGCGATTTCGCCATTCTCTTTTTTCTGGCCTGTCAATTCGAAATATATGCATTTTTGAGAAAGAAAAAAATTCCTGATCAAATATGTTTTGCCAACGCGCCTTCTTCCATAAACCGCAATTAATTCGGATTCTTTGCTTTCAAATTTTGCAGTTAAAAACTTTATTTCTTTTTTTCTTGCTATAATTTGCATCTCATGCGAATCCATACAACCCCTCTGATACAATAATTTTCAATGCAACATGCTGACGTATCTGTGGATCTGATACTTTTTGTTTTATCATGTAAAATATACACGATTTAACAAAACATGTCAATACTATTTGATTTATCGTGTAAAAAAACACGATATTACAAGAAGTAGCAGAACTTTCTGTTTTATCGTGAAACGAGGCAGTGTTCAACCAATCACAATATTCCCGGATTAAAGCGACTGCGCACCTGCCGACGGGTTGAGCGTGTCTTATGCTGCGCAATTCATTCTTCAACCATCCACCGCCATGCTGGAACTATCCACAACCTGACGCCGCGCAGATCCAGGCGAACCGGATACTGTCTTACCGTCGAAAATGCCGAATGCCGCAGCAGCTCAACCAAGGTACATCCCGCTCTTTCTGAATGCGTGGGGTGAAAGCCCTGTCGCTTTTTTAAATGCCTTGCAGAAATGAGTGGCATCGAAAAAACCGAGGTCCGCTGCAATCTCTTTAATACCGGTTTTCGAATTATGCAGCAGATGGGCAGCTTTTTTCATGCGGATTCAAGCGCAATTGCAGCAAGAAATGCATCAGCTTTCAAGTTTCCGGATAGCTTGCCTCGGTCACACAGGTCGGAGAAGATATTCCAGTGATTCTCTCCCGAAAAGATCGAAACAGCTTGAGGTTGTCGCCGAATGGTTAACTGAAGAAAAAAAATCCGAATTGTCCACGGGGATTTTTACCGGGAAACGCATTGCTTGAATCACACAGACAGGCTTCCTTCGCCAGTCCATCAATCGGGAGCACCGCACTGTTGCGGCAGTGGGTCTTCAGTCCCTGGAAGATCGTCGTGGGATGTCGCTCCGGCCTGCGCTGCGCGGGGATTCGCTGCCGCACAAACGGGAATATGTATTCTCCGAAACTCATACGGTAGGCAATACCAGCATGTTTGCCCTGCGTTCAGAACGGTATAAATATATTGAAATTCCCGGAAAACAGCGCCGCCTCTTCGATCTTGAAAACGATCCGCAGGAATTTGATGATCTTCTGAAAAACCGCCCCACTGATCGCGCTGTGCAGGATATCTCGGCATATTTTGCCGACAAGCTGCACGGTATTTGCGATCCCGCTGCTGTGAACGAGCAAAGAAAGGCCGAGCGGGGATAAGCACGGCGGAGAAATTCCGAGGCCCCGAAAGTATCTGCTTAAAGACCCTGGAAAACCGAAAAAAGAATACAAAATACAATGAATGCAACCATTAATTGTGATTTTTAGGAATATTTTTGTGATATTTATGGCAGATAAAGCTGAGTAATCACACTAGAATAGATAATACGAGGGAGTAACAATGAAAAAGTCCACTCATCCCTTTGCAGAGATTATAATGATAGTTTCTCTCTCTCTTTTCGCATATGCCGAGACTGCCGGTCATTGGACTTTCAGTGCTGGCAGCGGCACTACTGTCGCCGACGTTTCCGGAAACGGCAGTGACGGCACGGTTGCAGGGCCTGCACGATGGATTTCTCAGGGGAGTGAATCCATGCGTTTTGATGGGCTCGGGTATGTGGATATCGATCCGTCGGCCGCGCTGGACCTGAATCAGCAGCTTACCATTGCACTCTGGACAAAGATCGACAATACCGATATGAATATTACCATGTCCCTTGTTTCAAAAGCGGATCCCTCAGGATACGAGCTGGCCTGTAACCCATCATCCAATACCATAACCATAATCGGCGAAAACGGCCTTGCGGTAACGGCATCGGATGTTGATCTCGATACCTCCTGGAATCACCTTGCCGCAATAATCGACAACGGAAATTTTTCCATATATGTAAATGGATCTCCGCAGACCGTTTCTGATTCTGCAACGCTCGATGATTCGTGGTTTGCCGACGGGTTTCACGGTATGCTTGATGATATCCGGATTATGAATACGGCACTGAGTGTGAGTGAAATTGAATCGCTGGCGCAGGAGGTCCCCATGCAGACCACATCGTCACCGGCAATGAGAATCGGGCGGCAGTCTTCGATCACAAAGTTTGCAGGATTTTCGACGAATATTTCCCGACTTGATTTTAAGGACATCACTGCGATCAAGGTGTATGATCTGAAAGGGAGATTGCTGTTGTCACGGGATTTAACGATAAAAAATAAAATCAATCTCCATGATGAGCTTACAT
>WJLZ01000103.1 GCA_014728215.1 Chitinivibrionales bacterium | reverse complement strand
TGCGGTGTGGATCCCAAAGCCGCCTGCACTGTTTTTTTTGGCGGCTCTGAAGGATTTTGTAATATTGTCGAAGGATGCTGGTTTGAGTTTTCCTCCGACAGCGAAATCACCGAAAACACAATCGGTATCATGATTTCAGAAGGAGATTATGGTGAAGGCCTCGCCAATAGGAACCATGTATTCAGAAAAAATGTTTTTAAAAATTATGCCTACGGCATACTGATCGGCAGTCATGATGATACTGTTGGAGAATACGGCCATATTGTCGAGTATAATGTTGTCGACACCTGTTCTATCGACGGGATCATGGTCAAATGCGGCGACACCCAGATCAGAGGCAACAGGATAACCAACTGCAAACGAAATTCGATTTCGGTGATTGCCGGAAAAGGAAGTGTGGTTGTCGATAACCGTGTTGAAGACAGTTCCACTGGAATAACAGTTAAGGGGATCGGTCATACGGTGCAGAATAACTGCATTATTCATTGTCCCCAGCAGGCAATTGAGCTTCCCGGTACGTTGCCCGATGATAAGGTACAGAGCGAAAACATATTCATAGAGCAGAATACGTGCATCGATTGCGGCAGCGAAACAAATACCGAGGCTATTGCCGGAGTACATATTCGCAGGGATTCATCATGTATTGTCCGACGGAACCTTTTCCATGGAAAAGGAAAACCGTATGTTATTGACTGGGAACATGATGAACAGGAGCGGCCGACGCAGAAACGAAATTACTTTATCGATGACAATCTTCTGTCGGGTGAATGTGAATCTCTGGAAGGCACCGAAGTTTCCACAATAGAATTCGCCTCTGTGGCGGATAAAAATTATCATAATTCATCGGGATACGGTGCCCGGGGATGGGTCCTCGACCGGAAGACATACGATCCTGATGAAGAGGAAGCTCAGGATACATCCCATACAATTCCCCCGCCCTTTACAGAAACGCAAATCGGAACGGATGATTCTCCTGCCGACGATGTTATCGATGAGCTCAATGAAAAGGAGCTGTATAAACGGTCGCTGCTCTTTAATAAAAAGAAGCGGAAAGAGCGGTAAAAAGGAAACCCCGCAGGCCCGTTCAGGAACACAAATCGCCGGTGCGCTGTTTTCCTCTGCACCGGCGCAATATCACCCCATTCGGAGGGCGCCCTTATTCAGTATTATCGCAGTTTCCATGTGATGAGTCTGGGGATAAAGATCGAAGAGGGCTGCTTTGTAAATTGTATAACCCATCTTGTTAACAAAATACCCGATATCACGCGCCTGGGTTGATGGATTACAGGAGACATAGAGGATTTGATTCGGATTAAGTGCGCTGATACCTTCCCGCGCGTTTCGAGTCAGTCCCGGTCGGGGAGGATCCACAATAAGGCAGTCGATATCTTTTATGGATGGATTCAAAAGAAAGTTTTCGGCGGATACAAGCCTTGTCTCCACATGGGGCAGGTTGTTATTGTAAAGGTTTTCCTTTGCCAGATCGATGCACTCGATTTCATTATCGATGCATAATCCCTTTTTGAATGCATCACCGAGCATCACGGAGAAGAAACCGCCGCCGCCGTAGAGATCAACAAAAGTATCTCCTTCAAGCCACGGTCCCGCCCACTTTCCCAGGGGTTCGAGGAGATGGCGGTTGCTTTGAAAAAAGCTTGTGCCGGAAACGGAAAGCCGGGAACCGGCAACATCGATGAGTGCCTTTTTCATGACAGTACCATTGACTGCAGGGTATGAAGCAACAACACCGTCACTGCCGCATACCGCTTTAATTTCCGCGGTCGATTCGGGAAGAGAAGCAAGATGCAGGTCTAAATCCGCAAAGAAATCGTTGAGGGGTGCGGCCAGGAGTCGGCAGGCGGGGATGTCGACGATCTCGTTGGTGCCTTTTTTGTAAAACCCTTTTTTTCCCCGGGCAGGCTCGACTTTGAACTGAACCCGCAGACGGTAATTCCATTCGTGGGCACTGAATATCTGAACCGGAGGCAGGTCGTGGAGTTTTCCGGTTCGTTCGAGACATTCTAAAAAAACCTTTTTCTTTATAGTGAGTTGAACCGGGTGGGCGATATGCTGCCAGTCGCAGCCACCGCATTCCTGCGCGCATGCACAAACCGGGTTCCGTCGATTCGGTGACGGTTCGATGATTTCCACGGGTTGCGCAATCGGACAATCGCTTCGTACACCAATCTGTTGCGCCCGTACCGTCTCTCCCGGAATGACATCGCTTACAAAAACGATTCCCTGATCGGTCCGGGCCAGGCCCCAGCCGCCGTACACGAGTTTCTCAATTTCGAGTTTGTTCCATATTTTCATTGTGATGATACCCTGTATGCTCCTGCCAGAGCGTTTGAATAAAATGCTATATCTTTTTTGCACAGCAGATAATGGGTAATGCTGAAAAGCGGCAATTCCCGATATTCTGCAATGCGTTGTTGTTCGTTTGTCCGGTCGCTAAACCATATTGCCGCCAGGCGAAGTTGTTCACATTTACTTTTTCTGATATCAGCAGGCGTCCATCCCACGGCAATGGAATAATCCCGGCTTATCAGTGCTTTTTCGAATTCGGCTCCTCCACGGCCGTCAAGGCGGCAGGGCATGCCGATATGCGAGATATCAGCCAGAAGTTTTTCGGCCAGCCGGGTGGAGATCGGATCGCCCTTATTATACAAAATTGTCAGAGGAGAACCGGTAAATGGGGCCTGGCGAAGTCTTTCCGGATTGTTTTCACGATTGATACCTGTCGTGTCAACAAGGGCGTCGATAACATGACCCTCGGCCTGGATAAAATTTTTCAACAGCTCTTCCGGATTGATCATCGAGACCAGAAATTTGCGAAGCTCCTCCGATTCTTCACCCAGCGCCAGAAAATAGAGATCTTCCCATCCCCTGACAAGTTTGGATTCCTGCAGAAGCTTATCGCGGGCATAGGCGATATCTTTTGTCTGGTAGAGTGTTATTATATCGTACCGTTTCATGG
>WJLZ01000102.1 GCA_014728215.1 Chitinivibrionales bacterium | reverse complement strand
GTTCCGGACGTTGAAAAATCTGCAATATCGGCATTCCAGACATCGGAGCGGGTAAGGTTATACCAGCCGACATCCTGACCGCTCCTTTTCCAGAAAGCAACATCGCCCACCTCGTGAGTATCGCCCGAGCCGATATCATAAAGGTATACGGTATTGCCTTCAAACGCGGCATAATCCCGCGCACCGCCATCGCCCATCCATACATACAGATCGGCAGCTTTTACAGACGGGTCCTGATGATACCCGACCAGGTTGACATGAAGGGCTTCGGAGACACTGCTGAAAATATCGAAAGTAAATGCTTTGCTCTGAGTATCGCTGTTGATTGACTGGGCAAATTCGAGCGTATAGGAATTTTCCTGTTTTAATGGTGACGGAAGTTTTAAATAAATGAAATGTTCGTAGGTATAGTCATATCGATAGTCGCTTCCAGCCCACTCATTTTCCGCATGACCGTTTACTTTGCTTTTGCGATAACAGACCGCAGGATTTTTACCCGAAGGACCATACCCGGTGTCATCGGTTGATTTCAAAGTCCAGTTAGCTGCCTGAACAGCAGCACTTGTGTTTAGCGCAGGATCGTACAGCTTGACCGTGTCCTGACCAGCTTCATGACCATGGGCCTCAAATGCATGAGCGCCCTGCCCATCGTCTTTATGAACAACTTCGCCATCGAGGAAATGGATCATCAGATAATCGCGATCGATGACAGCAACTTCAGCGAGTTTTGCAGCATGAAGTACATTTGCTGAAGAAAGAATGGCACAAACAATAAATACCTGTGGGAGGAGTTGCATTTGCTGATGATTCATTTGAGCTCCTTTATGTTCTGGAGAATATCAGAATGGCTAATTTTGGAGAATATCTCTCTTAATATAGTGAATTTCTACGGCAGGGAGGTTCAGTTCTGGCAGGTAAAATTACTGATTCAAGGTGACCTGGATGCTCCTGCAGTGTACCAAAGGAATAAAGATTCTATTGATATAGTTCAATGCCAAGCGAATTTGATGCATCGGAAATCTTTTTGTCAAGTTCAGCAACAACATTGTTCATCGCTGCCGGTCTTCCCTGATAAGCGTCACGCTCGAATCGCCGACACCGTATTTTTTCTGAATTTCTTCTCGAACCAGGTTAATCTCAGAAAAGACATCATTCCTGCTATAATCTGAATGTGCCAACTGCTGTTCAAGCACCCAGAGTGTTTCACCGGCAAGCGACCGATGGTGCTGCTTTGCCTGCTTTTTCAGCTTAATATACAGTTCATCGGGAACGTTGCGTAATTGTATTGCATGCATTTCGCCTCCATTTTGTGTATAACGATACATCAATATTCAGCGAAAAGCTAATTTTTTGTTTATGTTTGAAGGGAAAATTGGATTCATTTGATTTGTCAGGATTTGTTGAAGCGGAATGCTCCCTCTTTTCCATTTACAGCTTCATTCACACAAAACCCTCTCTCTTTTCGAACGCTCCAGAGTCCTCCTGCCACTAAACAATCATCAATGCAGCGCCAAAAACATTTTCCGCCAGAAAGCAGACTATGACCTACGGTTATTTCGATGACAAAAATTTCGAGTATGTGATCACCAACCCGAAAACCCCGGTCAAATGGATAAATTATATCGGCACGATAGCATTCGGCGGTTTTGTCGACCATACGGGCGGTGCGCTTATCTGCAAGGGCGATCCTGCACTCAACCGTATCACCCGCTATATCCCCCAGCTACCATCATCGGAATTCAAAGGCACGACGCTGTATGTGCGAATATCAGGGAACGGACAGTATCAAGTGATATCACCTTATTTTGTGCCGTCACTCAACCCTTACGATCGTTACGAATGCCATGTGGGTCCGGGATATTCGAAAATAGTCTCCGAGATAGCCGGTGTCCGTACCGAGACGACCATTTTCGTTCCATTCAACGACCATATCGAAATCCGGGATATCAGGATCACCAATATTGACACCAAGGAAATGTTTCTCGATGCAATTCCGGTGAATGAATACACGCACCCCGATGCGCTCAAGCAGTTCACCAATGCCGACTGGGTACCCCAGACCATGCAGAGCCGGGCGATCCGGGAGGATTCGGGCACGTGTATCCTGATCCAGTACCCCTTCATGTTTCGTGATATCAAGATCAATTTTTTCACCTCATCTCATCCGGTATCATCATTTGAGACCGACCGGAGCCTTTTCCTCGGGGATCATGAATACGGCACCTGGGCGAATCCCCAGGCGCTTGCAGGTGATGAGCTTTCCTGCTGTGAGGCCAATCGTGGAGATAACCTTGCCGCGCTGATGCACCGTTTCGGCTCAGTTGCGCCGGGAGAATCCCGTCGTTTTATCACTCTTTTAGGTCAGGTCGAATCGATTACCGCTGCCATGCCGATAATCGAAAAATACCGTAATCATGCAACTGTTGACTCAGCATTTGAGGATATGCGTATGTTCTGGAAAAACCACTTTGAAAAAATGCAGGTGAGCACCCCCGATGCCGATATGAATCGCATGCTCAACATTCATAATCCCCGCCAGTGCTACATCACCAAAAACTGGTCACGATACCTGTCTCTCTACCAGCTCGGTTTCGGCGCCCGGGGAATCGGCGTGCGCGACAGCTCGCAGGATGTTTTAGGGGTGATGGACCGGATTCCTGCCGAATCCCGGGACCTTCTCAAAAAACTGCTCTCGGTGCAGAATACAAACGGGTCATCGATGCACCAGTTCAATCCGGTTACCATGATTGCCAATGAAGGCGATTCGCGGGAGCGGGAGGATCATCCCCATTATTACGGTGATGACCACCTCTGGGCAATCCCGGCAGTGACATCTTATATAAAAGAAACCGGCGACATTGACTTTCTCGACGAAAACATTCCATTCTATAATGATAATGGAAAAAACGGGAACAACGGTATCGATACGGTTCTCGATCATATGCAGCGAGCCCTTGCATTTACGAATGCAAATATCGGCGCACACGGACTTCCGCTTCTGGGCTTTGCCGACTGGAATGACACGATCAACCTTGCAAAGGGCGCGGAATCCATGTTTATCGCCTGCCTCTATGGCCTGGCCCTTACCGAAATGATCGAACTGCTCGATTTTTGCGGCCGGAACAATTATGCGCACTATTACCGGAACGATTTTAATGCCATAAAGCGGGTTTTCAACAAGTGCGCATGGGACGGCGAATGGTATGTTCGCTATTTCGATGTCGACGGCACACCTCTGGGCTCGAACCTTAACGAGCACGGAAAGATTTATGTCAATGCCCAGTCGTGGCCGGTCATTGCCGGGTTCGCCGAAGACCACCGCGGCCGGAAAGCACTCGATTCGGCCTATAAACTGCTCAACACAAAAAACGGAATCAAGCTCAGTGCCCCCGGTTTCAACGGATTTGCCCCGAATAAAGGCGGAATCACCACCTACCCCCCCGGCGCCAAGGAAAACGGCGGCATATTCCTTCACACCAATCCCTGGATGATGATTGCTGAAACGATCATGGGCAACGGTGACCGTGCTTTCGAATACTACACTCAAATCAACCCCGCCGCCAAAAACGACAAAATCGATGAGTACGAATGCGAGCCCTATGTGTACGCACAGAATATCCTCGCCGACGAACATCCCCAATTCGGCCTCGGTCGTAATAGCTGGCTTTCAGGCACCGCATCATGGGCATACCAGGCCGGTACCCGCTACATTCTCGGAATCAGACCCGAATATCAGGGACTCACGGTCGATCCCTGCATTCCGAAACAGTGGGATGGATTTACGGTCAATCGGCGGTTTAGAGGAGCACACTACACCATCGAGGTGATTAATCCCGACCATGTGTCAAAAGGTGTTACATTGATTGTTGTTGACGGCAAGCAGATTTCAGGAAAGATTATCCCGATTCTCGATGCGGAAAGCTCGCATGAGGTGAAGGTGATCTTGGGAGCCGGGTGATTCTGGAATTTTAAATGCAAAATCAGTCTTGTCCAAAATAGAACGATAATTACGCTGATCAAGCTGATACTTCGACAGGCTCAGTACGAGTATTCGCTGATCAGAAAAATACTTCAGCCGGCCGCCCTATTGACAGCCTTGCTCCTCAAAACGAACTTTGCACGCTATTCTATCCACTAATTAATAGAATCCTGCATTCGCCAGGTTCCAGATGAACGCATAACGCCGGAAAGAACGCAATTATGAGTACAAAAACGCCACATTTTCTGATTATGCTGCTCGCTGCCGGAATCATGTTCGGGGCGAACAGTCAGGATGATCTATTCCTGGACAGCCCGTCTCCGGATGAAGAG
>WJLZ01000101.1 GCA_014728215.1 Chitinivibrionales bacterium | reverse complement strand
GCTCGATAAGCCCGGACGGGACCCTCGTGCTGAGTTTACTTATGCGGTTTTCGACGATAAAATCCAGGAGATTTCCGATCTTGCACCCGATATGGTTCTTGAAGGCACCGTGACCAATGTGGCCAATTTCGGCGCCTTTGTGGATATCGGGGTTCATCAGGACGGCCTCGTTCATATTTCGCAGATGGCAAACCGGTTTGTCAAAGACCCCCGTCAGGTGGTGAAAGTGGGCCAGGTAGTCAAAGTACGGGTGCTGGAGGTCGATCAAGAACTCAAGCGAATATCGCTTTCCATGCGCCTCGAAAAAGAGGGAGACCGCCCAAAAGACAATCGGGAATCCCGTTCTTCTCAAGACAAGCACCGCAGGGGCGGCAGCAATAAGCGGGGCGATAAAAAATCCGGAAAGCTGGTCACCTATAAGCCGAAATTCAATGTGCGGCAGCTTATGAAATAATCGCGGGGACGGAGTTTAAACACTGAATGGAGCCGGATCGTCATTTCTCGCTTAATACAATTTATTAACTCCATCGCTCTTACTCATTTGTTTTTAGACTAAAATATTATTTATATTCTAGTCTAATCCTGGAGGAAGGCATGAAACTCAGCGAGTCGGTAAAGCCAATAAGTCACGTAAAAGCGCACATGTCGGAGATTGTCGAGCGTATTGGCCGCAATCATAAAAAAGTAATCATTACCCATAACGGTGAAGCTAGGGCGGTGCTGCAGGATATCGAAAGCTATGAGCAGCTTCAGGACAGCCTTTCCATGCTTAAATTAGTTGCAATGAGCACGAAAAGCATGCTTCAAAACAAAGGGCAGCCGGTTGATAAAGCTTTTGCTGATATCCGGAAACGCGTGAAAGAGTTTTCTGCCGGATGAAATTCCGGGTAGTTGTTCTTCCGGAAGCCAGAGACGATATCGTTGACATTTATCTATATGTTGCCGAAAACAATTCGGTTATGCGTGCGGATTCTCTTCTGAGTAATCTGGAGCAAACATGCCTGTCGCTTAATCATTCGCCGCAGCGAGGCCATGCTGTGCCGGAATTGAAAAGAATAAATGTCGAAAATTTCAGAGAGATTCATTATAAGCCCTATCGGATCATATACCAGATCATCGAAAAGACTGTGTATGTGCACGCCGTTCTTGACGGGAGAAGAGACCTGCAGGAATTCCTCGAAATGAGAATTTTCAGGTAGTTGCTTTCTGTAAACCTGTCTATCGGGCCATTACGAACTTCCTGGAAACCGCCGGATCATCTGCTGCAATTTCGGCAACATAGCACCCGGAAGTTTTCCCAGGGCCTCCCGTTTCCGAATTCAGGCTTATCCGCTGTTTTCCCGATTGGGACGGCAGCCGGTTTGCATAAACCAGATCGCCCCTGGTGGTGTACAACTTTATTTCGGCGCCGTTACTGCTTCGAAACGACCAGGCGATTTCGATGCCTCCTGCTTTTGGTTCAACAGTGAAAGCATCGATACATTCACGTGCCATATATGTGCCGCCTTTGACAGCAACAGGCGCGGAAAGTGCATCGGCATTGCGGTCGGCCCTCGGTTCGCCGGCAGCATACATCATGCTGTCGGATGGGTCGATATAAAGCATCACCGGATTGGCGATATTGTCGTCATATGAACTGACATCGTGTCCTTTCGCCGCAAGGGCATTGTGAATATCCGCCCCGACTTCCTCGTTGACACGAAGGTAGTTGAGGTCGTAAAGGCGATCCAATCGGTCGGGATATCCTCTGAAACCGTTTTCGTGGTGGCGGGTTTCGAAGCGTGGTGCACCAACCGCATCGACCGGCATCATGTCAAAATGGATGAAATTGAGGAGCAGATTGAGCGTGGTCTGGTCCTGCTTGTCGCCGCCGGCGACGCTTATCGCAAGAATCGGCTTACCGTCTTTGAGTACCATGGTGGGCGTGAGGGTGATCCGCGGACGCTTCCCCGGTTCGATCTGGTTCGGATGGCCCGGGGTGGTGTTGAAACAGCGCAGTCGACGGGCGAAATGAATGCCAAGTTCGCTGCAGAGCGAGTAGGTGCCGTTTCCGCTCGGTGTTGCCGATACCACATTGCCGTACTGGTCTGCGACGCAGCAGGTGGTCGTTCCTCCCGGCCAGTGATAGAGGGAGTCGGGATCGGATACCGCTTTCATGGTGAACGGGTCACCCGGACGGACTTCGGTTGACGAATTATCGGGATCGATCAGCGGATAGCGGAGGTTGTTGTATTCCTCCGAAAGCAGAATATCAATGGGGACATCGGCAAAAAGCGGATCGCCGTAGTATTTGTCCCGGTCGGCGAAAGCAAGCTTGAGTGCTTCAACACAATGGTGGATATACCCGGCCGACATATGTCCCATGGAGACAAGGTCGAAATGTTTCAGGATCGCCAGTGCCTGAAGGAGCACGCCGCCCTGTGTCCAGGTATCGCACTTGTAGATGTCGTATCCGTTGTAGTTGAGCATAATGGGATCTTCAACAATCGTTTCGTAGCTTTCCAGGTCGCTTTTTCTTAGAAAGCCGCGGGTCGAGTTGCCGTCGGGAGCGCTGAACCATTCGTGCAGGATATCGGCAATATCGCCTTTATAAAACCGGTCTCTGGCCGCCTGGAGTTTATCGATTCGTGTGCCCTGGGTGTTCTGTTCGGTTTCGATTAATTTGCGCAGGGTCGCTGCAAGCTCATTGTACCAGCTCTGCCCGCCGCCATCAAGAATGTCCAGCGCAGGCTGGGCAACCCGCTCAAAACTCATGGTCCCATAGAGCTCCAGTGCTTTAAAGAAAAGACTGATCGGTCCGGGAACAGGGGAGACCTTCGGCTCATTCCCCCAGGTAGGGAGGTCATTATCCCAAAACCATTGAATCGACGCCGAATCTCCGGGCGCAACTCCCAGTCCGCAGAGGACCTTGACTTCATCGTTTGCAGCATCGTAAATCATGAAAGGAATTTCTGCGCCGATACAGAAAGAGCCGTGATCGACAATGGAGAGTACAAGAAGTGTTGCAACTGCGGCGTCGGCAGCAGTACCGCCTTCACGAAGCATCTGTAAACCGGCGTCTACAGCGCGATAATCTCTTCCTGCACATACAGCGCCGTATTTGCCCGAGCCGTTGCGAATGTCCTGAGCAGCGACTGTCAAACAGAAAAGCATGGCTGAACAGATTACATTTCTAAGCATGTTTCCCCTCCAGGATATATGAGTAATGGGCCTTTTGCGGTTGGTATGCATTGTAAATAATATAGATATTTTTCGGGAGAGGTAATAATTCCTGAGAGGGGTGCTGTTCAATTGCACAGAAAAAATAGAGCATGTTTTTTTTGCTGCAATTATTTTATACTCAATAATTCGGGATTTCCTTACAGCAGCCCCTGAGAGGG